>NZ_CP144906.1:3851666-4160000 GCF_036699995.1 Clostridium beijerinckii
TTCTTTCTCGGAAATAATTCTAATTATAGATATTTCATTATCACTAAGTCCTTTTATTCTAGTATATTTAGCTTCAATATCTTTATAGCTTGATTCAAATAACATACGATGCCATAATATATTAAATTCATCTATTTGCTTTTTACAATCTTTATCCATATTGTCACTCCAATCTATTAATGATTATTTTTTTATCTTAGCGCTAATTGCAAAACTCTTATAATTAATCTTTTTAAAATCAAATGGCTCAAATCCGCATTTTACTAAAAGTGCCTTAATTTCTTTTTCAGAATATATTTTATAATCACCATTATTAGATATTTTGCAATATAAATTTATAAATTGTCTACAAATTACTGGTGCCGTTGGATCCCCTATAATTAATAAACCACTATTCTTTAATACTCTTTTCATCTCTAATAATACTTTTTCTGGGCTTGGATAATGATGAAAAGACGCATTACATACAATTACATCAAAAGAATTATCTTCCCAAGGTATATCCTCTGAATCACCAACTTTTAGTTCCGCTTTATCCCCAAGATTTTTCTTAGCTATCCCAATCATATTTTCTGAGATATCTACTCCATATAAACCAAACTTATAGTTGGCGCTAAGTTTTATTAATACATTACCTGTCCCACATCCAACATCTAATATTTTTTTAGGATGTGCACTTATTACCCTACTAACAATCTCATCATACATTGGGGCTACAAACTTTCCATCACTGCTTTCATCGTAAACTTCAGCTGTCCTATTAAAGTTTATTCTCGAATTTTCCTTAAACATGTTTTTATTATTACCTTCCACATAAATCACTCCCCATAATAATAGTTCTATTTTAGTATAGTTCCATATACGAACTATACTTAGATACTACTACTATCAAAAGTAAAATACAACCATTTTTTATATATTTTCCTGTAAATGCAAAATATATTAATTTACATCATAATTAACAATGCACATTCCACAATTCAGAATTACGGCTAAAATTCTTACAATATTTTGGGAATTATGATAAAGAATTATTTTTGTAACATATATAAATACAAGAATATTATTAATTCTTTAGTTGAATTTCATTACTTTTCATCCATATTATAAAACCAATAATTTCCCTTGTATTTAGGCATCAAAAAATCACTAGACATTGCCTAGTGATTTTTTGATTATATAAATATTGTATTAAATTATTATTTAAAATTTTTATTTAACAATACACTATATATTAAATAGTACAGTAACAAAAAGTTTAATATACTATTTTAGATATTTAGTAACAAAATCAGTAAAAAGAATACCTTCTAAATGGTCAATTTCATGACAAAAACATTTTGCTAAATCTCCTGTACCCGTTAGTATTATTTCTTTACCATTTTCATCTAATGCTTGAACTGTCACTTTTTCTGGTCTTAATAATCTTCCAAATACATGTGGATTACTTAAACATCCTTCTATAACTTCTTGACTTCCTTCTTGTTTAATAATCTTTGGATTGACTAATTTTATTAGTCCTTGTCCCATATCTATTACAACTAGCCTTTTAAGTATTCCTATCTGCGGCGCCGCTAAGCCTCCACCATTTTCTGTATTATACATGGTTTCTGCCATATCATCTAGAATTTGTCTGATCTTTTCGTCTACCACTTCAACTTCTCTACTTTTCTTTCTTAAAACTTCATCACCAAATAATCTAATTTTCCTTAATGCCATTTAAACTACACCTCTACTTAATTGAGCTCTTGACTTTCTCTCACTTTGTTCAAAAAGAAAAACTTCCTCTATTGCACAATGAAATATTTGAGAAATATCATAAGCTAGCCATATAGATGGCTCATATTTTTCTGTTTCAATAGAGTTTATTGCTTGTCTTGATACTCCTACAAGAGCTCCCAATTGTTCCTGAGTTAATCCAATAGCTTCACGGAATTCTTTTAGTTTATTTTTCATTAACAACCACTCCTGTCATGTTTACCTTACATAAAAGTATATTCCACTTTAAATTTAATGTCAAGTTAACATTACATGATGTGTGTCTTTGAGTTCCAACTTTTCAAATTCAGTATTATTCTTTATACTGTCCGAGTGGCATTGTACTATAAATTTATTAAGCTAAATTTTCTCCATCCTTAAATGCTCTTAAAGATAACTCATCAAACATTGCTAAATCAGGATTATGACTAGTTCCACAGTAATGAATGCTATCCTCTAACTTCCAGCCTAATTCTTCTAACATATTATTCGCAAATTTAACGCCTTCTGCGCCTATCTTAGGATCAGGATTCCCTTGAGTAAATATTGTTATTAACTTTTTACCTGGATATTTTGCCTTATAATCATTTCCAATCATTGGGAATGTACGATCAAACCAAACTTTTGCTTGTCCTGTAATTGTATAATAATATATTGGAGAACCAAATACGATAGCATCTGCTTCCTTAATTGCATCATACATTGGCTTCAAATAATCATTAACTGCACAACCATCATGAGTACGACAATACATACATCCTTGACATCCACGGATTCCAGAATCATTTAAATCAAATTCAATAACCTCAGCACCTTTGGATTTTGCTCCTTTTTCTACTTGTTCTAATAATCTTGCAGTATATCCATTTTTTCTTGGACTGCCTTTAAAAATAACTACCTTTGACATATCTTATCTCTCCTTTTAAATATAAAATTCTCTAAATTCAATCAATTATCTATTGACTGACTTTATTATATTAAGTAACATATAAATCAACAAGTACGCAAAAAATGTTTAGCTACTAATATTTATATAAGTAATGGAGGCTGCTTTTATGGAAAATTGTTCTATTGAATATGCTTTAAAAATTATAAATGGAAAATGGAAATTATTAATCATTTGGGTTATATCTCAAAATGGAATTGTTCGCTTTAATGAACTACAGCGAAAAGTTGATGGCATATCCAGTCTTATGCTCTCAAAAAACTTAAAAGAACTTGAAGAAGATGCTCTTATTATTCGCCATCAATACAATGAAATTCCACCAAGAGTAGAATATGAATTATCAGAACTTAGTCAAAAACTCATAGTTGCTTTACAATATCTTGGAGAATGGGGCGAAGAAGTTCATAAATATAAAGAAACATCTGTATAATTAATAATCAAAAGTTTTCTTCAACCATGAATAATATACTTATACTAATTCATAGCTACATGCTTTTTTAAAGTTTCGCAGAAAAACCTGCTAATAAAAGTCAATACTTTTTATCGCAGCTTTTTCAGTTATTTTTTCTATTTTATTGCATGCTAATTAGACCAGATGCTTTCTGGTCCAAGCCCTATTTACTATATTATTTATATACTTCTTTTACTCTTGCATAATATATTCTCAAAAACTTATTTAACCCAGCAATTTTAGCTACTTTCGAAGCTTTTCCTTCATCTTCTTTTTTTAACATAAATAAATACACTTCATTGTTCTGAGGTTTATTACTTTTTAAACATTTCATTATCTCAAACCCAGTTTTTCTTAATATCGCAGAACCTCGTTTTGATATCCGCCTTCGCGTTCCGGTAAATTGTCCTGATTGATACGGAGGGGCATCAATACCTGCATATGCTATCAAAGCTTTTCCTCTATGAAATCTCCTAATATCACCTATCTCTGCTATAAGTCTTGGTGCAATAATATCGCCAACTCCGCCCATCTCACGTACAACTCTGTACTCCTTTAAAGACTTTGCTAATTCCTGCATTTGTGATAAAATCAATGCAAGAGTTTTATCTATTTCGCGAAGAACTCTAACTGCTTCCAATACTAACATTTTGGTAGATGGAGCATTGGAAGATAAAGTAGGGATTCCTTGCTGGGCTAAGTCATATATCTTTATAGCTTTAGCTTCGCTTTGTTGATATCCCTTCTTTTTTGCCCAATTTCTATAACTATTAATAAATTGTTTTTTACTTTTTTCTGTAATATTATCATAATGCCAGTATTCCTCAACAAAATCATTTAACTTATCTTTTTCTGGTTTACTTGACCGACTCTTAAGCATTGCTTTAATTCCTGGCATTGTATAATCAAGCATTGTAGTTAAAGATAGCTTACTCTCTATTCTAAGCTTTATGTAATGACCGTACTGTCTTCCAAGAAGACGTAGCTGTACATAAATATCTTCACTAGATTCATAATTAATTAAATGTAACCAGTTATCTAATCCATAATTAGCAATCCTGACAGCATCTAGCTTATCTGTTTTTCCTTTTCTAAGAATTACACTCGCATATTTTTTCATCACTAATGGATTAATAACAGCTACAAAAATTTCACGCTCTTTAAGAAAACTAAGCACAGGTAAGTGATAATTTCCTGTTGCCTCCATTACGACTCTCACTTCATCATTAAAACTATTTATCATCGATGCTAATTCCGCCATCTGACTTTCTGTATGAGTGATTTCATATGGAGATCTAACGATCTCGCCGTATGGTTTTAAAATACATACTGTACTTTTTTCCTTTGATACATCAATTCCTACACTTATCATGAGTAACCTCCAACTTTATTTTAGTAATTGTTTCCACCTGCACTTATTACAATTCATTTTGGTTAGTTACACGAAAGCCTCTATGGTTTCAACCTGCTTAATCGAATATTTATAATAAGGGATGGTTGGCAGTTTTACTGACGGATGTTATCAACCCAAAAATCGCATCGCCAGACCAATTACTCCCTTAATTATAAATAAAATAAGTGCAAGTGCTAACCATTTTTCTTAGTTAATACTTACACTTATACAGTACCAAAAATCGCATATTCATATTTTTTTGAACAATGCGATTTTCTGCTTATTTTATACCATGATCCTATTAAATTTTCCTAATAAATTTTATGAAGGTTACTAAATAATCTAATAAGATAATTATTAAAATTATATGTATCTGAAATAAATTCTATAATCATCTTTACAGTACTACCTTTGACATATCTACCAGTTCTTTGGAGTTTGAGGTAATCTCTTCTAAAGTAGCCGTTATCTCTTCAGTAGCTGCTGCTTGTGATTCCGCTATCATGTTTGTATTGCTAATCTCCTTAATAACTTCATCAATAGAATTTCTCATTTCAAGAAGCAATTGTGATACTTTTTTTGACGATTCACTGCTCATCTGCGAAAGTTTTCTCATCTCACCTGCAACAACTGAAAAACCTCTTCCTGCCTCACCTGCCCTTGCAGCCTCAATAGCTGCATTTAAAGCTAGAAGATTAGATTGAGAAGAAACACTGGTAATAAGATTTAATATAGTATCCGTTTCCTTTATTTTTTCTTCCGTTTTTTGTGTTGCATTTACAATATTATTCATTGAAAATGAAAGTCTTTGAGAATCAGTAGCCACTTCCTCAATACTTGCACTTGTCTGTTGCAGTGAGCTAAAAATGTTCTCTGCTACTTCTTCTACTTTAAACTGTTTATTTAAACTTCTCCCAATTCCAACTCCACCAATAACATTTCCACTTGAATCCTTAATTGGATATGAAATTCCCTTAAATGATACTCCAAATATTTCTTTGGGAACTATCACACTGTGTACCTTACCTTCTTTTATACTTTTATATAAAGGTTCCTCAGGAGTCAATTCTTGTCCAACTTTAATAGGCAAGTTAATGGAATCACCATCACGATAATATATAAATTTCTTAGTATCTGCTACTGCAACTGCTATATCATCTTGTAATATTTCTTTTAATTCAGGAATAACCTCTAAAAATGCCTCAAGTCTATTTTCCATATATACATCCTCCAATAAATCCAATCTATTATAGGTATATATTCGATAAATCTTTCTATATTCCTTGTTTTTTTGCGTTGATTTTGAAAATATATCATTTTATTTTTTAGTATTATTTAATTTGAAATTAATAATTCTTTTGAAAAGAGATTTTTTTAGCTTTCTCCTTTAAATCCATACTGTACTTATTATTTGAGTAATTATAGATTTTCTTTATTATGAGTAAATGTTTATCATACCGAAGTCTTAGAATTCTCAAATCATTCCAAAACCTTTTAAAGTTCTAATATAAAAAAACTTCAGATTACTATTGATATCACTCCATTAAAAGGTATGTAAAATGTTAGAAGTGAAGCTCTTTGAGAAAGAACCTCACTTCTTATTTTTTTCATATAAACTTTTGTTTAATTGTAAAACTAAGACATAGCTTTTAGGGATTTAGTTCCATTTTAGAATTTCGTAGTATTTTGCATATAAAAATCACAAAAGCATTTTCTTAAATTTTAAATTTTTGAACTATAAGGTTAAGTTTTTCAGCTAATTCTGCTTGACCTTGTGCTGCTTTGTTAACCTCTTGAATACCGGTATTTGTTTCATCTATACTAGCTAATATTTCTTCAGAGCTTGCAGCGGACTCCTCAGCAGTAGCTGATACATTCTGAATAACTATATTCACCTGCTCTATGGTTTCTGACATCTGTTTTGCTGCAGAAGCTATTCCTGAAGCCATTTCATTAATATACTCTGAATCTTTTTCATACTGTAATCCAGTTTCAGAAAGCAGCATATAACTTGGTTTAACATTACTTAGCATAAATTCTAGCATATCATGCCCGCTTTGTGTAAGATTATCAAATGCGCTCTGCACTTGAACTACCATATTCTGAATGTTTCCAACTGCTTGAGTTGACTGTTCAGCAAGTTTTCTTACTTCATCTGCAACTACTGCAAATCCTTTGCCCTGCTCACCAGCTCTTGCAGCTTCTATAGCTGCATTTAATGCAAGAAGGTTTGTCTGTTCAGCTATGCTTGCAATTGAATCAGCCATAACCTTTACATCTTCAACAACTTTTCCTTCTTCAATAGCCTTAGTTATATTTGTCTGTTGTTTTTCGTATATCGAGTTGCTTACGCTTATTTCATTTTCTGCTTTATTTTTAATACTTTTAGCTCTGCTCGTTATTTCTTTTGAGGACTCTTTAGCACCATCTGCGCTTTCTGCAAGTTTCATTGTTGTAGACCCAATTTCTTCTGCAGATGCAGATACTTCTTCAGTAGTTGCACTCAAATCCTGGTTTCCTCTTGCTATTTGATTTATAGATTCTGTGACTATTTCCATCTTAGATGAAATTTCCTCAGTTGTAGCAGATAATTCCTCACTTGTAGCACTCAAATCACTAGAACTATTTATTATTTCAGAAATTAACATCCTAATTTTATCTCCAGCTAAATTCAGGGATTTTGCTAGCATTCCAATTTCATCTCTACTATCTATATGTATTTTATTTGTTAAATCTCCCTCACCAATTGCTTCTGCAAATACTACTACTTTTTTTAATTGATTCGAAATTATTCCAGAGATTAGCCATCCAAATATGATAGCAAGAAGAAGCCCAAGGACTGTTATTATGTTTATCGTATATAATGAAACTTTAAAAGTAGCATTATTTTCATTATAAGCATCGTCAGCTTCTCTTAGATTTATATCTATTAACTTATCCAAACTAGCAAATGCTTGTTTTCTAGCTTCTGTTACAGCATTAAATTTTGCATCAGCTTCTTCATAATTTTTTTCCATTGCAAATTTAATCACAACATCACGAGCTACCTTATATGCTTCAAAATCCTTTTCAAATTTTGAGAAAATTTCTTTCTCTTCCTTTGATGTAAATGATTTTTCGTATTCTTCTATTAATTTCGTATTAGAACCATTTAAAGTGTCTATCTCTTTAAGAATTGAATCTTTCTGTTCTTCCTTACGTTGATATACAAGCTTTAGCAAATCAGCACGTATGCCTGCAGTGTTCTTCTCAATGTCTGTTAAATTCTTTATAGTTTTTAAATCATTATCATGCATACTCATTGCATTAGAATTAATTTTGCTAAGATTCACTATCCCAATAGCCCCAACAACACCAATAAATAATGCAATCAATACAAAACAGGAAATAAGCTTCTGCCTTGTTTTAAGATTATTAAACCATTTTCTCATCCCAATCTCCTCCATTTTTTCATCTATTATTCCTTATTATATAATATATTTATATTTTCCTCCATCTTTTTTACCATTTTTTCGTCATTATATAACTAATTAAAACGTTATCAAACAATTGTAATCATTTTATCACCTATTAATTAGTACTTTTTTCAAAAAAGCACAAGTATGAATATAATAAAATTTAAAATTATAACTTATCAGTTTAAAGCGCATCCTATATTTTTGCTATTCTCAATCATTTATAACAAACATAAAAAGTAAATACCATACTATTTGATTTTCAAATAACACATTTTTTATTTACTACGGTAAACCTACTCATTGTACTTCACATTTGCCATTATTCTGACATAATAAATAACTATAATAAAATCATAAACTTAATAAAAACTTTTTTTCATATATATTTCCCCAAATATATAAAGCAAAGAGTAACATTCATATTCTCAATATGTTTGTTACTCTTTGCTGTATTTCAAATAACTATTAAATTAATACATAATCATGTGAAAAGAATTCCATACTTTTATTACTGAAAATCAAACCTAAACCAAGTCTAAATTGGGTTTAAGTTTGCTCATATAAATATGTCTTAAAAAATATAAAATTAACTAACAATCAAATATTCACCGCTCAACTATTTATTATAATTACTTTCATATTAGCTATTTTTTGTCTTATATTACTTTAAAATTTCACATAAATATGATTACCTATTACCCTGACATGATTTAAATATCGACCCTACTCTACTATTTAAATCGAAATAACCTGTATCCATTAATATTATTGGTTTAACTTTCAGGGCATTTGGTCTCCCATTTTCCAAACAATCTTCCTCTGCATATGTTGCCACAATCTCACCAAGAAACATTGTAAAATCAAATATAGGAATGGTTTGTATCACTTTACACAAATAATTTATTGAACATTCCTTTATCATTGGTGCATTTCCTACTTCATCATAAAAAGATTCAAAAACATTTGATTTATCTACTTTGCTTCCAGAAACAGTTCCACAATAATCAGTTTTTTCAACGTCATCGGATTTAGGAATATTTACAGTAAAAAATCCATTTTCTAAAACTCCAGCTGTTGTATAATGTGAGTTTTTCAACGATATATAAAGTACATTTTTTTGACTTACAACTCCATATGCTCCAATTGTAGCATAATTAGGTTTTCCATTAACAGTAGCTCCTGCTAAAACACTGATAAATGGTCCAAATGGAATATTAGCTATCTTTTTCTTTGTCATATTCATTCTCCTATCTAATTATAATTTTGTTGCAACAACGAAAATTATATAGTATAAGATAATAAAAATATAGACTTTTTCTTTCTTATGAGTTATCATATAGATTAAGTATTCCCCTAACTTAGGATACTTTTTTGTTTTAAAATTTGTTAATAAATACGGTAATAATTTTATTAATGAATTAGCCTAAAGCTGATTTCTTGCCATTAATCAAAAAGTGTAAAGACAAGCTTGCTACCGCTAACTTATATTTATTTTCATATGTAATAGAATTAGTATCCTTCATAAAATTCTTAACATCTTTTAAGCTGATACTTGCATACATAGCTAAAGTATCGTATCTAATTCCAACGTCAATTATCAATACATCTATTATTCCTTTGACTCTGTCATCTTCATTTATACTACGTATCCCTTCAGACAGAATATAAATCTTATTTGATAATGATGAAGGCTCAGGACACTTTGGATTCCACACCAACTCTCTATTGTTTTTAATAGAATCCATTGCATTAGCATAAAACTCATTCAAATTTCTTTTTCCATCCATATAATCTTTTAGCCAATTATAATCAACATTTATCATTCTACTCAAAGTTTCAAGTTCAATTTTATAATCTTCAATCAATTTTTTTATGCTTTCTCTTGTTTTATCAATCTGATTAGAATTTCCATTTATTAATTCCATATCTTATCACCTAATTCTGTAATATATTTTTATATTTTTTTAAAAAACATTTGTGAAAATTAGTTATTCAACACTCTCAATTAATACTAATCAATCTTACGATAATATAATTATTCATCAATCTAACGCCTTTTCATAAAGTATTCTCTTACAAAGTCAGGAAAGTGTATCGCTATATTATATGACATCGGAACAGCAACCTTATAACGAGGTTTAATCCTACTTTTCGAAATTATATTAGCAATAACTTTTGCTGCTTCTTTAGGATCAGTTAAATTTTGATTATTTCTATATTTAGCATCTGCTTCATAAAAAATTGAATAATAAGAATCTTGATTAGTCATAAGATTATTTGAATTATTAACCATAGTTTTAAAAAAATTTGTTTTTATTGGTCCAGGCTCTATTACAGTTGCTTGAATATTATAGTTGTGCAGTTCTAAACGCAACGTATCACTTATTGCTTCAACTGCATATTTAGATGCACAATATGCACCGTTAATAGGTTGAACAAATTTCCCCGAAATTGAGCCAATATTTATAATTTTGCCAAATTGTTTCTTACGCATTTCCGGAACAACTGCCTGAATCATATTAATTATTCCAAATACATTCACATCAAGCATGCTTTTTACACTATTTATATGAATTTCTTCTAAAGCACCTTTAGTTGAGTATCCCGCATTATTTACAAGAATATCAATTTTCTTAAATAGTGCTATCACTTCCTTCATAGCAACTGAAATAGAGTCTTTTTGGGTAACATCTAGTGATAGCTTTAATGATACAGGTAAATCTTCTAAAGTTTCTACATTTCTGGCTGTTGCCACAACTATATATCCTCTCTCAGATAATATGTTGCAAAGTTCTCGTCCAATCCCCGTTGAACATCCTGTAATTAAAACAACTGTTTCGTTTTTCATATAAATTGACCCCCATTAATAAAATCTATGTACATCATAAATCACATGGAGGTTAGCTGCATTATCATTTGTTAATATTAAAATTTTTTCTTAATCTACTAAGTGACACAGGGGTCATTCCTAAATAAGAAGCAATATGATATTGTTTAATACGCTTTTCTAATCCAGGATATGCATTAAGGAACTGCTTATAACGTTCAGTGCTATCTAATGCTTTAAAACTAATTGCATGTTCTTCTTTCATAATAAGAACACTATCAATCATCTTTTTGTAAAATAAAAGTAGTTCATAATTTCCCTCAACTATTTTTTCAAAATCAGAAATTTGGGCTACAATAATTTCGCTATCTTCTAATGCTTGTATATAATACATAGATTCTTTTTGAGATAGATGTGCTACATATGAGAATAGTACCCCACCCTCTTTGTAAAAATATTTTGTTGTATCTTTGCCTGCTTTATCAATATAATAAGAACGAAAAACTCCCTTAACAACAACTCCTATTTCAGTAGACTTCTCACCTTCCTGTAAAAAGAACATATCTTTTTTTAATAGCTTTGGCTTAAAAATTTTCTTTAATAAAATTATGTTTTTTCCACTGAGTAAAATCTCATTGTTTTTCAAAATATTTATCCATAAATCATCGTATACATTTTTACTCATTTAAAGCCCTCGTTCCTTTGGTTTGAAATAATTATTCTTACAACTCTTATACTTTTATTCTTCTTTAGTATTATCCAATCACAATCCACTAAAAATATTGCAAATTTATTCTTATTTATTAATTTTACTTATCTAGTACTGCATATGTCATATATTCGAGTTAATTGCTTTTCTAATGAATCAATTACTTTGTCATAATCCTCTGTTTCTACTTCATTAAACTCTAATGTAACTATTTTCGGATTTGTACGATTAAGAACCCACTCTAACAATTCGTAATCCTCTTCTTCCATAGCCTGATGTGTATCCATTGGAAAACCATTTTCATCATGACCTGAACCATTTGTATGAATTTCTACAACATGATCAAGTGGTAGCCTTCCAATATAATCAAAAACATCCCATCCCCGATATTTTGCAGTAATCTTAGCATGAGTTATATCTAGCAAGAAAGATACATCATTTTCAACAACCAGTTTATAAATCTGTTCTGGCATTACATAAGGATAAAGGTCAAATGCTTCACGGTCATGTGGTGTATCAGGAGAATTTTCAAGTAATAATGGAACTGATAAACTCTTTTTAAAGAACTGAATTTGATTAGACATGCGTTTATATATGTCATCTTCTGTCATACCTGTTAACATGTCCTTAGATCTTATAGCAAGATGAAGACCATAATGTGGTGAATTACATTCCCTTATAATACTATTTGCAGAATTAAAATCAATCCTCTCTAGATCATTCATTCCTGTATTTTCATAGTAGCCTAAACCATGTACTAAAATTGGTCGCATTGAACGCATCGTTTTGAAGTCTTCTTTAAAATTTCCATATCCAAATGATTTAATATAGTCTATTCTTATCGAGTTCTTCTCTATAAGAAATTTTAGTGCTTTTGACCAGTTACACCCAATATACATTTTAGAATTTCCTCCCTATATAATTACATTATTTATTTGCATATGTTAATACTATAATTAACTAATAAACCACTTTATGTAACTTAATTATAGTATACTTTATAAAACTCTATTATTCAATTTCTAAAGCATGTCTTTATAGCTTTCTCGGTGAAATTTACATATTTATATAGCTGTATGAATAATCTAAATTTAATCGTTAATATAATAATATAATTATCGTTATTGCTGCCAATCTCCATTTATCCTCATCATAATCTCGGATAAATTTAATAATCATATTCTTCTCACATAAAATTAGTCATTTCTAACATATAGCATAGTAAAAATCCAAAGTCCTACACCGCTTATTATAGGCAAAATATATGCTGGTATACGATTTATCAAGGTGCCAGCTATAATTAGTGCAATAGGTAAAGTTATTTTTGCTATGGTGATTCCTATACTCAGTACTCTTCCCCTAATGACATCTGGAATAGTTTGTTGAAATTCATAAAATATAGCTATATCAATTACTGATATGGATATGCCTGCTAATAACATTATTGAGCAAAAATATATTACATAGAGGTTATTATTATCATAGATTTTATACTGAATTATAACAGAAAAACCTATTGCTATCATGCAAATTGATAATATATTAGTCATTACTTTTACGATTTTCTGATGTGAGAATTTATTCAGAGATTTTCTTATTATAAGCGCGCCAACAATCATTCCTATTGAGAAAAAAGCTTGTATTATCCCAAACAAATTAGAACTCAATTTTAAAATATTATTTACTATATAAGGCATTGGTACATTTATTGAAAGACCGATAAAGAAATTTAACGCAATAAATGTTCCAAACATATTCACTATACCTTTTTTACTTCTTAAATAGGTTATTCCGTGAATTATATCAGTGAAAATATTAAATTTTTCTCCATCTTTTTCTTCATTTCTGTGATTAAATAGGAAATCCATAAATAACTGAAGAAATGCGGATATCCCAAAAGAAAAACTATTGATTATTATGAAAAGCCTTATATCTAATAAAGCGAAAATCATCCCACCAATCATTGGCCCAAGTATGGAAGATGCAGATTCAATTATTTTGCTAATAGAATTTATCTGAAGTAGCTTTTTTTCTGATACTAGATTTGGTTTTGCAGTTTCAATACTTATCCCATATATATTAGAAAATACATTCAATATAAAGGTACTTAAATAAATCATAGATAAACTCAAAGGATGTTCAATGGTTAGAATGTATAGAACCAGAAATAGCATACCATTTAAAGTATCTGTAATTACTGTGAGTAGTTTCTTATTAATTTTATCAGCAAGCACTCCAGCAAATGGATTTACAAGAACAGTAGATAATGCTCCTATTACTAAAGTCATAGCAAAATTTAGACCTGAACCAGTAATTTTTAATACATACAAGCTAATAGCAAAATTATATATAGATGTTCCAAATACAGATATAAAGCTTGCAATTGAAAATAAAACTATATTTAATAACTCTTTATTCCTCGAAAAGTTTTTTAGTGATAGAACTTTTATTAACATTGTTAATCTCGCTTTCTCTTAATGATAATCTATTTTTTAAATTCAATTTAATTTTAAATAGTAGTGTTATCACCATATCAATAGGTTAATTAACAAAGTTTAATGATAAAATAAATAAAAGATAGGGTTAACCCTACCTTTTACCAAAGATTAAATATGAATATACTTTTTCTCCATCTCTAAAATAGCTTTCATATTTTCCACCTTTTTCTATATAGTTTGATACATTTTCCTCAAAAATATTATAGTCAAGTTTTGAAATCTGTTCTTTAACATTGTTTAAAATAAAATTTTTCCGATATTTATCTTCAATTAAACAGTTTGATGCAAAATTTTTAAATAAAATATACGTCCCTATTATATTTGAACTATCCTTTACATATCTATCAGCTAGCTCCAATAAAAACTCTTCATGATCAAAGCTGTAATTGCTTGTACCTGAAATGTCTAAAAGCATATCAATAGATTTATCTTTTATAGGAATTTGCTCAAAATCAGAACAAATAAATAATATCTTTTTCTTACAATTTATACTCTCTAATATATTTTTTAAAAATAAATGCTTATTTATATCATTATCAACAGCAATGTATATTGAATCATCAGGTAGATTTTTATAAACATTTCTTAGAAAAAATCCAATTCCTGAACCTAATTCAAGCAAAACTTTGTTTTGCAAATTTTCAAAATCAATCTTTTTATAAATCCAATCCATTCCACGATAGACATTATCAAGATAGGTTGTATCAGTAGAATTTATATAATCTGTGATGTAATTAAAGTCAAACTTAAAATCAGAATCTATTTTTATATTAGAAACTCTCAATACTCCATCTTTAATTATGTATTCCTCTCCACAAGAGCAAATCAATTTCCCATTTATAACTTGGTTATTTGCTATATTTCCTTCACGAAGCTTTAAATCCTTTTTACATTTAAAACATCTCAAAAGATCAAGAGCTTTAAAATCTATGCCTATAATAGATTTATCTTTAATTTCTACATTTGAAAGCAAATCTAGTTTTGTTTTAAGCTTTTGCTTCATTAATTTAAGTTCTCTTATTTTATTTTCTATCTCTTTATCTTTGTTTACGAAAAATGCTTTAAAACATTCATTTTCCTCATATCTTGTAAGCTTCGCTAATCTTTTAAACATGAAAATTGATTTAATTTCACTTAATGAAAATCCCATTCCTTTAAGTAATAGTATATCTTCCAAATCACTTTGGCATCTATCATCAAAGTCATATTGCCCTCCATGTTTTTCAGGCATTATCAAAGTCATATTTATATAATGACGCACAGTATCAATAGTTAAATTGTTAGCTTTAACGAATTTACCAATCTTCATATAACTCCTCCATCTATAATGAACTTCGATAACAGCTCTTTTAATTGCTCCACATATTATTCATAGAATAAACTTTTTTAATCATTTAATAATAATTCTGATTTAAATATTATAACGGCGTTTCCTGAAACTTTGGCCTCTATTGGTTCATTGTCTTCTATCTTTACTTCAACTTCGATTATACCAGGCCTATTTATAGCCTCTCCTTGCTTAGCTTTAAATCTAAATAAGGAATTATTATGCTTAACAAGATTGTGATGAACAAGATATGCACCTAGTGGACCATTTGCATTACCAGTAACAGGATCTTCATTAATACCTATTGATGGTGCAAACATTCTTCCATGTATTAAAATATCACTTTCTTTTGAATCAGTAGTAAAAATATAATATCCATTACATTTAATGATCTCGCTTAACTTAGAAAGTGCACTATAATCTGGCTGCAATGTATTTAAGGTTTCAATACTTTTAATACCTATCATAACTTTAGAATGACCTGTTGACACTATTTGAATTTTATAATCATCAAGTAAATCACTTTCTTTAATTTTAAGTGCTTTTAAAAGTTCTTCTTTATTTATACCATCAATAATTTTGCCAAATTCAATTTTTCCCTGCGTCATAATAATTTTGTAATCATCATTTTCTTTTATTATATCAACAGGTAAAATTCCTGCTCCTGTCTTATGATAAATCCTTGAAGTTTCCAGTTCATTTTCGATAGCACGTACATAATGAGCTGCAATAGTGGCATGTCCACAAATAGGAACCTCGCTTATAGGTGTAAAAAAGCGTACTTGAACATCATACTCACTACTATTTGAAGAGAAAATAAATGCTGTTTCAGAATTGTTAAGCTCTCTAGCAATTTTCTGCATTTCATAATCAGTTAATCCATCTGCATTTGATATTACCCCTGCTGGATTTCCTGTAAATTTCTCCTTTGTAAATGAATCAACTTGATATAAATTATATTTTCTTGCCATGTTACCTCCAGATATACTTTAATTTATAGGCTAAAACCATTTCTTTAATCCATGGGAATTAATACCTATCCGTAATATAATTAATTATAGTTTTACTTTAATTCACTTACAAGTGCGCATTTTAAAAGTAAGATTTATGTTTGGATTGAAAAAATAATAAAAATTGCCTAACTTAAAAAACTCTTTTAAGAGCATCACTGATTTCATTCTCAAATATTCCACCATGATAGCACATAATTCTTTCAATATCATAATCCAAAAACTTTTTAACAGAATTTTGGGCTTCTTTCATATCTAGGGTATATTGAGGTACTGCAATAACAAGTTCTCCGTTTTCTACAACTAAGGCATCTCCTGTTATTAATGATTTACTTTCTTTATGATAAATGGATATATGTCCAGGCATGTGCCCAGGTGTAGCTAGGATTCCAATTCCTCCACAACAATCGAAATAATCCCTATCTTTTAACTTTATATCAACGTTACAACTTTCTATAGATTGAAGCATTTTATGAAAATGATCTGCTTCTACTTTCTCATTTTCTGATAATGAATCATATATATTTTCAGCTTGTTGTAATCTTAATGATTTTTTACTTCCACCAATATATGGAGCATCTTCTTCTGACGCTAATACTTTTACTTTAGGATATTTTCTTTTAAATTCTGCTAAAGCTCCTATATGATCATAATCATGATGTGTAATAATTATTTTAGATAAATTTTTTATATTAATATTTTTAGCTAATGCAGCTTCTTCTATTAAACTCAAAAAATTTCGATATCCACAGTCGATTAATATCATTTCATTCTCATCTTCCAATATAACTGGATGTATAGCATCACTTTGTCCTGAAAAATCGAAAAATATATCTAATACGTTTATTTTACTCATTTTAAGTCCTCCTAATAAGATTTCAATTATAGAAAATAATATCATGTTCAAAAACACTATAGTTAATTCTTAAATATTTCTGTATCATTTATGCACATATATATTGCAGTGATAAACTTACATCTAAAATTTTGGTAAACCAAATACTCAATAAAAAAATGTGAAAATTCAATTTCCAAATAATTTTTCCAAAAATAATTTCTTTTCAACTCTGCCTATTATCAATTTTATATTTTATTTAGAATCTTAAGCTTATTCATTATCATATACAAATTCTTATATTCATAGAATTATCATTAACATTCTTCTTATACAAAATAATGGTGATAACCGGTATTTTTTAAGTTTCTACATAATCACTTCTATGATACTCGCAACATAAAATAAAGAAAAATGCATTTTAACAAAGGAGAAAGAAAATGAGATTAAATGGATTAACAGGAAGGGTAATAACTCCCTCAGACAAAGAGTATCCAACTTTGAGACTTGAATATAATCTATCTATTAATAAATTTCCATTAGCTATCGTTTATTGTTATACACCAACAGATGTATCCAACGCTATTAAATGGTGTAGAAAGCATCATGTAGGACTTCGCATTCGTACAGGGAAGCATAATTATGAAGGCTATTCAACAGATAATGGCGTAATAGTAATAGATACGACTCCTATGGACAAGATTGAAGTTAATACTAAAAGTGATACTGTAAAAATTCAAGCTGGGGCAAGACTTGGAAATATATACTCAATAACTTCTGAAAAAGGGTATGCCTTTAATGGCGGAACATGCCCTACGGTTGGAATTTCTGGTTTGGTACTAGGTGGAGGAATAGGTTTATCCTGTAGAAACTTTGGCTTAGCATCGGACAACCTTATAGAGCTGCAATTGGTTAATGCGAAAGGTGATCTAATAACTGCAAATAATCATATAAACCGTGATTTATTCTGGGCCTGTCGAGGAGCCGGTGGAGGAAACTTTGGAGTTGTAACTAGCTATACTTTTAGACTTCATAAGGTAAATTATATTACTCTTATACAGCTTAGATGGAATAATATTTCCAGGGAAAAATTTATTAACCTATGGCAAAGCTGGCTAAGAACTGCTGATAAAAGGATTAGTTGTTTTGCTGGTTTAAGTAAAAAAGGCATATATTTAAATGGATTCTTCTATGGACCTAAGTCTGAAGCTGAAAAGATTTTAAAAGAGTTTTTGCTTCTCCCAGGTTTACTAGATAACTCTTTAATAGAATATGTACCTTTTATAGATGCTGTTAAATCCATTGGTGCTTTTTATGGGCCTCCTGATAGATTTAAGGCTACTGGAAGGTTTGTTTACTGTCATCTAAATAAAACAAATATCAGAAATTTAATTAAGTATATAGATTGTAGCCCTGGAGATGATTGTTTTATCAGACTTTATACTTTAGGCGGTAAGATAAAAGATTTCTCCAGTGATTATTCAGCTTACTACTATAGAGATGCCAGCTATATTATTGGAATAACAGCAGATTGGGAAGAATATGAAGATGGCAATGTATTTAAAAACTGGGTATCAAAAGTTTTTAAATATGTGGAAACCATAACAAATGGCTCTTATGTGAATTTCCCTTATGCTCAGCTTAAATATTATGGCTATGAATACTATGGTGAGAATTATGGAACCCTTAGAATAATAAAAAAGATTTATGACCCAGAAAATGTTTTTAGATTCCCACAATCAATAGAACCTTAACCCTCTAAAAAAAATAGTCTGCTGATTTTAATTCAGCAGATTATTCTTTTCAAAGTTAGGTTACTTAATTTTTAACGAACAATTTATATAGAAGATTAATACTTCTATTTCAAAAAGTCCATAAAAAAATCTAGTCTATCCATTCTCATTTGTCTTTTGAGCTAAAAGCAAACATCCTATAATTGCTGAATTATCTCCAAGAGCTGGAGGTACAATATATTCGTCTAAATTCGGCATTGCAACATACTTTTTCATTAATTGTTCTAATTCTTTTCTTATTAGTGGAAATAATTGACGTTGCTTCATTACTCCACCACCCAGAACAATACGTTCTGGACTTAAAATTAATGTATATGTCATTACTGCTTGCGCAAGGTAAAAAGCTTCTATTTTCCATACTTCTTTATTATCTTCTAATTCATATGCCTTTCTCCCCCATCGCTCTTCTATAGCTGGGCCTGATGCAATTCCTTCTAAGCAATTTGAGTGATAAGGACATGCACCTTCATATTTATCATTAGAATGCATACGAACTAAAATATGGCCCATTTCCGGATGACCATATCCTTCTAAGAGTTGACCATTTATCACTGCACCTCCGCCTATTCCAGTTCCTACTGTTAAATAAACACAACTCTGTAATCCAAATGCTGCACCTTTTTTTAATTCTCCGAGTGCCGCTGCATTTACATCTGTCGTCCAACCAATTGGAATATTATATCTTTCTTTTATAATTCCAACAAAATCATAGTTTGCCCAAGCTAATTTGGGTGTGGTTGTTATATATCCGTAAGTTTTTGATTTTTTATTCACATCAATAGGCCCAAATGAGCCTATACCTATAGCTTCTAAATTATATTTGTCAAAAAACTCAAATACAGATTTCATTGTTTCATCAGGTGTTGTCGTTGGTATACTTACTCTTTCTATAATTTCAAGATTTTCATTACTTACTGCACAAACAAATTTTGTTCCACCTGCTTCAATCGCACCATATTTCATAATAATTCCCCCCTTTATATATAGATATCATAATCATCAACTATACTTAAACTATGAAATATCTTCCAACCAAAAATGAGTGATACGCATAAGTATAGATTATAGTTGGGTTATCTATATTTAAAATTCTAACATCAATCTGATCTTTTCTAAATTTTTTATTTATCTTGGCCAACGTTGTTTCTTATCCATTAATTTTTCAAATTTATTGTGTGGCTCTGATTGATACCAATATGCAACTGATGCAAGATCATCTTGTCGCTCAAATAATCCTTTGTAACATACTCCTATTTGTTGCACTGTAACTTTTAAATCATCTTGAAAATAAATTGGATCTGCTATATGCCAACGATAGAATCCTCGCATCGGTGGACAATCATTATTATGATATGGATTGTGTATTAAATCATCATTTGCTGAATAATATGGATATCCAAGAAACGGCGTACAATAAGTATTTTCTACTGTCTTGCCATCAACCTGTGATGCAAAGCTCCAAGAACCTCCGAAATAATCCTCCATTCCTGTTCCACAAATTGTAGGATATTCTTTATCGCCATCTATATAAAATTTAACTTCTCCTTCTCCCCACCAATATCTTTCTAATGTTGTCAATGCTATATATGTTCCTACATAATGCCCTTTTCCTTTTATATTATCAATAATTACATAGTCTTTCTGTAATTCTGTTATACGCTCACGTCTCCATTGAGCATGAAAGTAAGCAATATCTTCTGGTAATTCATCATACAAGCAGTAATCTATTTGATAGAAAAATGCTGGTATTGTATTATCATGTTGATTTTCTAGTGTAATTTTAGCTTTTTTATGAAAAGGCATTTGAAAATAGCTATTCATCCCTCTAGACGGAACTACTACTATTGGCATTGAATTTACAATACACTCTCTTGAAAAGCCGCAGCAGAAGAAATCTCCAAGAGGACTTTCCACTGAAGGTGCTTCTTCTTCATCCCAATACATTCTTAAAACTAAATCTCTTAAAACATTACAATCTGCATCAGTTGTTTTATTATCAACCGTAATCCATATATGAGTTATAATCCCTGGTCCATCTACTTCAGCTAATGTCACCGTTTTTCCTGGCTCTATATCTCTTAAACAAGGGCTTCCTTTTCTTGAAGGTCCTAAATAACTTGCAGCCATTCCCCCTTTACCTTTTTCTCCGTTTGGATTTTCTGCATTGATAGCACGAGAACGTGCATTTTTTAGCACTGATAAACTAGTAAGTCCATTTGCAAATAAATAATTACTCATATAATAAAATCTCCTCTCTAATCAATTATTCTTTTACACCGCCAGCCATTATACCGTCCATGATTTGCTTTTCAAATAATAATACAAATAATATTATTGGTATAAGTATTATCCATCCCATTGTACTAATTAGATCCCAAGGCATACTATAGGTTGTTTCTTTAGGTATTGTAGTTATTCCAACACTTAATACTTCTATTTTTCTTGCAAAAAACAATGGTGTAAATAAGTCATTTAAACATGTAATAAAATTAATTATGCTTATGGTTGCTATAGCTGGCTTCATTAAAGGTAGTGTCACATAAAACATTTTTTGTATAGCTCTGCATCCATCTACTTCTGCTGCTTCATATATTGATGTCGGTATTTCATTTAAGAAATTATTCAATATTAGAATTGTGAATGGTATTAATGCGCTTGTATATAATATTATTAACCCTAAAAAAGTATCCACCAAATTGAATTTGTTCATAAAATCGTATAATGGTCTTGCAGTTACTATTCCTGGTATTAATGCTGAAGACACTATAGCTCCATAAGCTATTTTTAAACCTCTACTCTTATATTTCGAAAATGCATAAGCTCCTACTAAGCAAATAACAGTAGATATTATTAATGCAGCTGTAGTTATAAATAATGTATTTAAAGCTTTTTCTCCTAACTTTAACTCAAAAAATAATTTTTTATAATTTTCAAAGGTAATATTATCGGGAATATATTTTATAGGTGCTGTGAATAATTCATTTGACGGTTTAATGGAGGATATAAAAATCCAATATAGAGGTATTAATATAACAGCAGATATAATAACAGTTAACCCCCATTTTACAACAAAAGGTACAGTCTTATTTATTTTAAAATTCATAATTATCACCCCTATTTGTTTATTTTCTTTATATATTTAACATCAATTAATGTTAAAACTACCATTGTCGCAAATAAAACTACTGCTAGTGATGATGCATATCCCAAATTTAAATTTGTAAATGCTTCTGTCATTATTCTATAAGATAGTAATGTTGTTGAGTCTCCTGGCCCTCCTGATGTCATTGAATATACAACATCAAAACTAGTGAGCCTCCACATTGTAAAAAAGATACATAGTGTTAATACTGTATTTTTTATTCCTGGCAATGTAATTGAAAAAAATGATTTAATTATTCCTGCTCCGTCTATTTTAGCTGCTTCATAAAGGTCTGATGGTATAAACTGCAATGCTGCTAATACTAGTATCGCAAAGAAAGGGACATCCTTCCATAAATCAACTGAAATTACCGCTATCCTTGCAGATAATTCATTAATTAACCAATCGTAGTGAAAATTAGGTAATATTCGCCTTACTAAATCATTTATAAGGCCATAAGTATCATTAAAAGCCCATCTTGCAGCAAGGCCTGCAACAACCATTGGCATTGCCCATGGTATTAAGACAATTGTTCTTAAAAACTTTCTACCTCTAAATTTTATATTTAACATTAACGCTAGTCCTACACCTAATACAACGTGTAATATCATAGAAGCTATTGTAAATATAGCAGTGAATTCTATTGATGTAGCTAGTTTTTCATCAGTAAACATTTGTATGAAGTTCTGAGTACCAATAAATTTCGCTTCTCCACCTCTTAGTAAGCTCATATCAAAAAAACTATTCTTAAAGGTAGTGAATATTGGATATATTGTTGTAAAACCTCTTAGTATTAATACAGGTGCTACTAGCATCCAAGCTATCCATATCTTATTACGTTTATTACTCATATTCTCCTCCAATCTTTGATAATTGCTATAATAATTTGAATTTTCTATTACCATAAACTCCTTTGTTAAAAAATAAGATTATAGCGTATTTTTATAATTAACTCATACCTAAATAAACTAACAACTCTTAATGCTACTACTATTTAATTTAGGTATGAATCTTTCAATATTTATATCTAATTATTTTTTAGCATATTTATTTACTTCTACCTGTGCCTTTTGGCAGAACTCGTCTAGAGATATTTCATCAGAGGCATATCTTTGGAATAATGATCCCATAGAACTTATAAATTCCATTGCTTGAGGTGCCATTGGGCGTCCGTGTAGTTCAGTATTTTGTAAATACCCCTTAATTGCACTAAGCCCTTCTATTTTAAAGTTTGAATCATTTATTACATCAGACCTTGCAGGCAATCTTGAAGTCATCTCATAATAGTCTTTTTCTCCTTGTGGGCTTGCTGCATAATTCAAGAATTTAATTGCAGCTTCCTTATTTTCTGATGCTGAATTTAATACATAATTCCAGCAAGCTATATAGGCACTATTTTTTTCAAAAGTAGGCATTGGCGCTAAAGTTATTCCGTTTTTACCATATCTACCAGAATTAACAAAATTTTTCATAGCACCTGTATACATAAATATTGATGCATAGTCGTCATCAAAGAATTTTTGCATCATTGGATCATATTGATCAGCCAATTGAGCTATAGGAGTTTCACCATTCTTAGCCATATCATGCATGAATTTAACTGCTTCTTTTGTTTTAGGGTTTGTCCAATCATAATAGTCTCCACCGAACAAATTTACAAAAGTTCCGATTTCATTAAATACATAAGTTTTTTCCCATGCACCACCATATCCATACTTCCCATCTTTGCTGTAGGCCTTAACATACTTTTCAAAATCTTCTTTGGTTTTTATTGCATCTAAGCCAAGTGCTTTTACTTTTGACTGATCAACCCAAAAGCCTAATATCTCCATATACATAGGTACAGAATATATATTGTCTCCTACTTGTATTAAATCTTTTATATAATCTTTAGGAAATTGTGATACTACATCATTTTTCATAACAGTATTTTGTAGAGGCTCTAAGAAGCCCGTATTTTTAAATGCACTGATCATTTCATCATTGATTGTTATAACATCTACACTAGAATCTTTTGATGAAAGTATAGTCGTAATTTTGGCTTGCCTATCGTCTGTATTAGTTGGGCAAGCAATAGTATCTATTTTTATTCCTGTAGCCTTTTCTGCTTTTTCAATATACTTTTGAAAATCTTCATTAAAAGTTGTATCAACTGTCATTAATGTTATTTTTTCAGTTTTATTTGCTGAAGTTTCAGTACTTGATGGTTTTGTGCTTCCACACCCTGTAAAAAATGTTACTGCCATAACTGTCGAAGTCAATAAACACATGATTTTAGTTAATTTCATAAACTTTCCCCCTTAAATATATAACGTTTTCAGTTAAATTTCATATTCATTTTATTAAATCCAATAGTAAATTTAAATATATTATTTTTCTTATAATTTATAATTTTTTTTGTTTTTGATTTTCACAATTTATAAATATTGTAATGTACATAGTTATTATCTATAATAACATTAATGGTAAAATATTACACAACCAAAGGAGAGGGATACTTGATGATTATTATTTATAAATTAAAGTCTGTAAATAAATTTATAAAAAAATATCTTTCTAATTTTCAAAATAAAATAATAGTGTGTTTTATACTTTGTACTACCATTCCTCTTCTAGCTATTGGCTTAATTTCTTATCATACATCTGTAAAAATAGCACGAGATAAGATAATTAATAGTAATCTACTTATAAATAATCAGTTAAAAGTTGATATTAATAATCGTATGATGCAAATTGAGCATGTTGCTGATTCCATTCAATTTTATTTGTATTCTTTAAATAATACTCCAGTCTTTCCTCTATCAAATTATTTAAATACTTTTAACAATACTTCTAATAATATAGATGTATTAAAAAATAATTTTAATATATTTTATATAAATGCTTTTGTAGATCCAAGTTTAATTATAAGCAATAATAAGCTAAATTTTAACAACCTAAAAGCAATTGAGAAATATGGGGTTTCTGAAAACGAATTGATAAATTTAGGTATATCTCCAAAATGGGTTTTTAGATCAAAACAAGTCTTCCCATATATGATTTCTAATACTAACTTAGGAGTGGATTCTATATTTTGCTATAGGAGCGTTAAATACAATAAAAATGATTCTTTATTGTACGCATATTTTGTAAGTATTAAATCAGATGAATTTTCAGATATACTAAAAAACTCTACTGTAGATAATTCAATATCTAATTATATTATTGATGATGATGGAGTTGTTGTAGCTCACTCTGATAAAAGTAAAGTAGGCAGTACTTTAGATAATGAAAAACTTTCAATTATTAAACAAAATGATCTTCACAATGGTTTATCTTCATATAAGGATTCAGAAATTCTATCTTCAAAACTAGTGAATAAGTGGTATATTGTTACTGATATTCCTCAAAAATATATATTATATAACACTTTTCCGCTTATTAAGTTAATTTTCTTTTCTATTTTACTGCTAACTCCTGTATTCATATTTATTGCTATCTCTCTTGGAAAAGAACTGACAAAAAGGCTTAATAAACTATCCACAATAATAAAATCTGCTAAGCTTAATAATAATAGCATACAAATTGACAATCTTAATGAATTGATAGATCCTAACTCCGTACATTGTGACGATATTGATTATATAGCATTAATTTTTCAAGATATGATAAATACAATAAACGATAATTTCAATACCATCTTAGATTTATCAATAAAAAAAGAAAAATTGAATTATGATTTACTACAAACACAAATCAATCCTCATTTTTTATATAATATACTGGATTCTATTCACATATGTAACTCCATAGGCAAATTTGATATTGCAAATCAAATTATTATAGACTTATCAAAGTTCTATCGATACGTACTTCGTACCTCTGAAAATTTAATAACAATTAAGGAAGAACTAGAAATTTCTAAATTATACTTATCAATGGAGAGCATATGCAAAGATGGAAATATAGCTTGGAATTTTTATTTGGATGAAGGTATCGAAAACTTTCTAATTCCAAAACTTACACTTCAGCCACTTATTGAAAATTGCATTAAGCATGGAATTGGACAAGGTAAAAATAAAATCAGTATAGATATATCTATTGTTTATTATGAAAATTATATTTTAATTACCATTAAAGATAATGGAATTGGTATTAATCCTGATAAGCTTATTGACATGCAATCTATCCTAAAAAATAATAGTGTCGATAATAAATATCTAGGATTAAGTAATGTAAATGCTAGGTTAGCTTCTTCAAAGATATCTAAAGAATGTATAAAAATTACTAGTGATCTAAACAGTGGCACCAAAATTCAAATGATATTAAATCAAATTATTTAAAATATATATGTAAGGAGACGTATTTTTGAGAAAAGTAATTATAGTAGATGATAATCATTTATCTGTTGAAGGTATTTATAAAAATATAGACTGGAAATCTTTAAATTCAGAAGTAGCATATATGTTTTATGATTCACAATCTGTTATTGATGCTGTTAAATCTGCTAATATTGATTTAATAATATCAGATATAGAAATGCCTATAATATCTGGACTAGAGATGTCAAAGCAAATATTAAAATTTAATCCTAATATAAAGATTATACTTATAAGCGCATTTGATAAATTTGAATACGCAAGAGAGGCTATCAGAGTTGGGGTCTATGATTACATAGAAAAACCTATTGATTATAATTATCTCAGCACAATTATTAATAATGCATTCGTCCAATTAGAGAAAGAAAAAAGGAATCGTAAAATCTTAAATGAAAGTCGCCCATTAATGATAAGTAAGTTTTTTTCAGAATTAATACATTTAAACACTGATGAAGCAAAATACAATCTTTCTAAATATCCGGATTACTTAAATATAGATTTAAATTCAAAATATTTTTTGACATTAAATTTTAAAATAACAAACTCTAAAATATTAAAAAATGATTTAGGAATTGAAAAATATCATATTTCATTAATAGACTTAGGTGATCATATTAAATCTGCTTTTTCTAAGTTTAAATTATATCATCTTTTAATCGAACGGGACGATATAATTACAATTATTGGTGAAAATTACCCAAATGGAAATTACTTGCTGAATAAAGTTCACGATATACTTAATTCATTCATGGAACACTATAAAAGTGATATATTTGAATTAAATATAGGCATAGGAAGCGTTATTGATTCTTTTTGGAACATGAAAATTTCTTATGATAATTCATGTAAAGCACTTGAATATAATTTTTTCTTTCCTCAAAAAAACATATTTGATATTCATGATATTGTTAGAAAAAATAATGCAAATAATAGTGTTTATATTTATGCCAAAGAAGATAAGCTAATTCAGCTTATTTACAAAAAGGATTTAAACTCCATAAAAAACTGGATACAAGATTTTTATGAAGAAATTCTAATAAATTGTAACAATAAGTATTTAATATTTAACAATATATATTCTATTCTAAGTAATGTGCTAAAACTATTATATAACATGTCTATAAATACTAATGATATTGAAAATATTATAGTAAATACATACAGTAACTTAAGTACAATTTGTAACAGTTCCGAAATAATTAATTGGCTTTTTGATATTTTCAAGATTATTTGTAATAGACTTGATGAATCAATAAAAAATCAGCATGAATATCTTTGTAATAACGTAATTACATATATTCAAGATAATTATAGCAAAAAAGATTTATCCTTAAATGAAATTGCTTTATATGTAAATGTTAGTCCAGCATATTTAAGTGCATTATTTAAAAAACAAATTGGTGAAAACATAAGTACTATTATAACAAATGTACGAATAGAAAATGCTTGCAAACTCCTAGAAAATACAAATCTATCTTTAAAAGAAATTAGCGAAAAGGTTGGTTATGTAAATCAATATTATTTTAGTTCCTGCTTTAAAAAGAAAATGAATAAGAATCCATCTATTTATCGACAAGAAATATAATAAATTTTAATTAACTTTTTTGTGCTTTCTTTCTCCTAAAATTAACTTCTATTTCATTATTAAATTTAGCCTATGTCGGATTTATACTAAATCTAACATAGGCTTTTATACAATATATATTTCCATAATAAGTTTACATTTAAAACGTAATATAAAAAAAACTTACTATATAAAATATTAAATTTCTATTCTTTAAGGAAGTAATTTCTGCAATTTACTTATTTTAGTCTATATGATATTTTATATATAAATAAGTATGTACTTTATGGAAAATGATTATCATATTTTGTTTAGAAGAATGTTTAAATAAAAATAATGATTATTTATGAAACTGTGCTATATGATTTTATATATTAACAGTATTTAATTGGTAGTGTAAAAAATATATGAAAAATCAATCCAACTACCATTTAATGTTAAATTATGTTTGCTAGTTGCCCTTGACACACCTAAAGATAAATGGTCTTAGGCAGTTAAGGACGGGTGAATGATAATTTTGAACATGACTAATAGACCCGCCTATTGAGATATTTTACCATTTATCTTTGTGGGCGTGTCAAGGGTGCGTTTCACCAACTGCTTTAGATCATTAGGCAGTTATTGTACAGTTATTTAGAACAAAGTCTTGAGATAGTTCAATAAATTTGCACCATCTAGTAGGCATGTTGGACATTGACTCTAACTCTTCAAGGATTACAGGAGTTTTGCCTTCAAGGGCAGAATGTGGTCTTAGAAAGTTAAAGTATGCCACAAACATAGTTACAAATGCAACCGACCCGTTAGGACTTCCGAAGCCAGTAGTAGCTCTATAATTGCCTTTAAAGGTTCGGTTAAGACGTTCAATAATTTGCTTCAATGGCCTATATTCTTTTGAAACTTCATCTTTATTGGTTAAGCCTATAACTTGAGTAACATCGAATTTTATACTATGGCTTGCAAAGAAGTGCTGTGCAAGAAGATATATAGGGTTACCATCAGTTATAAGATTAAGATCTTCAGGTATTTCTTTTAACTTACTTAGAACATCATCGATGGCTTTTACAGCCGTTTCGGTATCTCTATGTGGTGATACTCTGTAAGATAGAATAATCTTTTTAACAGCATCAAAAAAGAAGAAAATATAGTTCCACTTACCGTTAACTTTTATGTAGGTTTCATCGCCGCAGAAAGAGTCAGAAAGTTTATAATCGTAGTTATCTATAAATGGCTTAACTACAATTGAAACGGCATTAACATAGTTTAAAATTGCTTGATGAGATATTTTAATATCATGAATATCTTTAAGCAATGCAGCTGTCTTTCTGGAAGATAAACCGTAGTTAACGTAGTAAGTTAGAATGAGTCCTAAGGTGTAAGAAGAAATCATAATGTTTGGAAGAGAAACCTTTGATTTTACCGGACTTTCTTTAGAAAGTGGCTTAAAGTCAAAAGTGAAATCTCTAAATATGTATCTAACTTTGAACTTACCAGGATTCTTCTTAAAATCTTGTTTTTCAGATTTTGTCATTGATTTAAGATTATTTTGGTAAAAAGAGCAATTATCATTCTTACACTTATAAACGTAGAAATCCTTACGCGCCTTGATTCTTTCAAGTGTTTTACTGCAGTGAGGACATCTTAACACTATGGATTTCTGATAGTAATTTTTAGGATTGAATGTGGTATCACAGACTTTGCAAAGATATTGTCCTCGGCCTCCGTTATTATCGTAAAGATAGGTATGTGGAGCACCACACTTAGGACAGATAACATCCTTAGGAGCTAACGCTTTGTTTTTGCGAGGTTTCACAGGAGCAAATTCTTTGCCGTGCTTAAACTCATATTCAGCTATTAGAAGCTTATAGTTAAGTTTTTCGGGAACATCAAAGATTGGTTGATCATCTACTTGAAGCTTTCGGTATTCTTTCTTAACAGGTTCGTCCGAAATGCTTTTAAGCAAGTTTTTGCCAACCAGCAAAGTCATGAGATACTTTATAATTTCAATAAGATAAATTACAGTTTCAAGAAGAAACTTATTAATCATGGTAATAGCTTGCCTCCTTTTTTAGTTCAGTGTTTTTGTTTTGCAAGTATAAAATATCTTAACTTTTTGGGGGTGGCAAGTTATTTATATAAAAAATAAGAAAAATTAAAGGGTTGCTGCCTTAGTTAGATAAAAAACTTTGACAGTACCATTTAATTTGTAGGAGTGTAAAAATGAAGGTTAGTATAAACATTATCTCTTCTGAATTAGAGGAAGAAGTTATTTTTAACGTACACAATGTTCAAGAAAAAGTTACTGAAGCCATAGAATTACTGACATCATCAAATGAAGTTATTAAACACTTACTTGGAAGAAAAGAAGAAAAATATTACAAAGTAAACGTAGATGAAATTTTTTATATAGAATCAATAGACAGAAAAGTATTCATCTATACGAAAACTCAAACATATGAAATTTCTGAGAAATTGTATGTTCTTGAGGAACAATTAGCTAGCATGAATTTTATTAGAATTTCTAAATCTTTGCTACTCAATATTGATAAAATACACTCTTTTTATCCAAAGTTAAGCGGAAATCTAGAGGCCCTTTTAACTAATAATGAAAAAGTAATAATTTCAAGAAGATATGTTGCAAATTTAAAAAACAAATTGGGAATGAGGGATGGCAAATGACCTTTAAATATTTAAAAGAAATATTAAAATTAACCTCAGTAGTTTTTACAGTAATAACATTATTTCAGCTTATTACAAAACAATCTTTAGATAATAAAAAGCTTTGTGAATTACTAGCTTTATCATTATCATTGTCATTAATAAAGATGGTTATTAATAAATATATTATTTCTAAGGACTCAATATTTAACCCATTATTATATATAATTATAATTTGGTTAATGATTGCTGCATCAAATTATCTTTTTAACTGGAATATGTCCTTATTATTAATGCTTTCAACGTTTATTGAAGTTATATTCATTTACATATGCGTAAGACTTATTAATTATCAATATGAGAAAATAGACGTGAAGAAAATGAATGAGATTTTAGATAGAAATAGAAAAAATAAAAACCAACAGTAGATTTTTGTTTATTTTTATATTAGTTTTAATACCGCTTAGTTATATAAATATACCGCTTACGTAAATACGTATTGTCCTTATTTAATTTATATTGTACTCTTACAGCATGATATGAATTAAGAAAGAAGGTTATTATTATGATGATTATTAATATTGTTTCAGAGGTATTTAGCCAAACTCCTTTTTATGTTTTGGTTATATTTATTTACCTTTTAAAGCGTGGAATTAATGCTAGTAAAGATGGTGAGTTATCATTTGCTAAAATGTTCATTATGCCATCCATTTTTATTATTTGGGGCTTAGAAAAATTGCTAACTAAATTTAGCTATTTAGGTCTTTCTATGATTTTTTATATCATTTGTATGTGTTTTGGTACTTTAATATCATATTATTTATATTCTCGATATAGAAAAATATATATAAAGGATGGCTCTCTATATAAAACTGGCTCATATTTACCAATAACTATTATGATGACTAATTTTTTTGCTAAATATCTATTAAATGTTGCTATGGCTGTTAATCCGTTGTTATACAGTACACTTTTCTTTAATATTTTGTATTCATTATTATCTGGCTTTTCCGTCGGATTATTTATTGGAGGTATTTTACAAGCATATAAATCTTATTCGAACTTAAAAGCATTAGCTTAGATATATGATTAACACATCTAAATTAAAACTTCACATGTATTTTATCAGTTAAATCCCCTACTAAATTAATATGCTCCCCCTATAGTAGACAGTAAAAATAAAAAACTGTTTTTATAAAGGGAGCATATCAATTTCTAACTTAGTTGATTCACCAATAGTCTTTACGACTGAAGTTTTATCTCCTACTTTTATCTTGTCAATACTTAATCCTTGCATTATTTTAACCTCCTATTATTTTAATCTATACACACCGAAATGTTTAGAGGTCAACGGCCTCCTTACATTTCAGCTCTCCTTTTATCTGATATCTAACATCTTCAATAAATTAAACTAAATTCAGCAGGAGTATAACTCCACCTGAAAAAGTTCTATATTATTCAGCGCTCTTTATTTCATTAACTTGATCTATTAATTCTGGTATTACTTTAGTAAGATCACCAACTATTGCATAGTCAGCAATTTTCATTATTGGAGCTGAATCATCTTTATTTACAGCAATGATTAAATCTGAATCTTGCATACCAGCAACGTGTTGGATAGCTCCAGAAATACCACAAGCTATATATATTTGAGGTCTAACAGTCTTACCAGTTTGACCTACTTGATATGCTCCATCAATCCATCCTTTTTCTACAGCTGCTCTTGACCCAGCTACAGTTCCGCCTAAAGCTTCTGCTAATTCTTTAAGTAATTGGAAGTTTTCTTTGTTTCCAACTCCTCTACCACCTGATACGATGAAATCTGCTTCAGCTATATCAACGATATCTTTCTTAGCTTTTATAGTTTCTAAAACTTTAGTTCTTACATCGCTATCTGCTAATTTAACATCAACTTTTTCAATTTTACATTTAGATGGATCAGTTGTAATCTTTGCAAATACTCCTGGTCTTACTGTTGCCATTTGTGGTCTATGTTCCGGACAAGCAATTGTAGCCATTAAGTTACCACCAAATGCTGGTCTTGTAGCTAAAAGATCGCCATTTGTAACATCAACGTCAATTGATGTACAGTCTGCTGTTAATCCTGTTGATAATCTAGCAGCTATTCTTGGACCTAAATCTCTTCCGATGAAAGTAGCTCCTACGAATAATATTCCTGGTTTTCTTTCATTTGCTAAATCACAAATAACTTTTGTGTAAGCATCAGTTGTATAGTGTTCTAAGTTTTTATCATCAGCAACTAAAACTTCATCTGCACCGTGCTCTGCTAAAGTTTTTGCTAATCCTTCTATGTTGCTACCTAATAATAAAGCTGTAAGATTTACTCCTAATTCATCAGCAATTCTTCTACCTTCACCAAGTAGTTCTAAAGATACTTTTTGTAATTCGCCTTCTCTTTGTTCAGCAAAGACCCAAACGCCTTTGTAATCTGCTATATTCATAATAAATTACCCTCCTATTATCTTAGATGTAGTGTTTTTCTTTTAATTTTCCTACAACATAGTATGCTGCATTTTTAGGTGTTTCTCTTACGATTTCTCCTGCACCTTTAACTTCCTTAGTCATTGACTTCTTAACCTTTGTAGGTGAGCCTTTAAGCCCTAATTCAGCTACATCTACATCTATATCAGCTGCGCTCATAACTTTGATTTCATCATCTGAAGTTTCGAATATATCTAAAACATTCATATATCTTGTTTCATTTAATTCTTCGATTGCAGTTAATAGACATGGAGTTTTAACTTCTACTACTTGATGTCCATCTTCTAGTGCTCTATTTACTATTAATGTATTTCCTTCAACTTTAACGTCTTGAACGTAAGTTACTTGAGGAATGTTTAAATGTTCTGCTATTTCTGGTCCTACTTGTGCAGTATCTCCATCAATTGCTTGTCTTCCAGCGAACACTAAATCATAATCTAATTTAGCAATAACTCCAGCTAATGCTTTTGAAGTTGCTAATGTGTCAGCTCCTCCAAGTGCTCTATCTGTTAAAAGAATAGCTTCATCAGCTCCCATACATAATGCTTCTCTTAAAACCGCTTTAGCCATTGGAAGTCCCATACTTATTACAGTAACTTTTCCTCCAACTTTTTCTTTTAATTGTAATGCACCTTCTAAAGCATGCTTATCTTCTGGGTTCATTATTGATGGAACACCATCTCTTATTAATGTGCCAGTTTTAGGATCAATTTTTACTGCTGTAGTATCTGGAACTTGTTTTACACAAACTACTATATTCATTTTAAAAGTCCTCCTATCTTAAAATTCTTCCTGCGATAACCATCTTTTGAACTTCTGAAGTTCCTTCGTAGATTTCGCATATTTTAGCATCTCTCATCATTCTTTCTAATGGGTATTCTTTAGTGTAACCATATCCACCAAAGATTTGAACTGCCTTAGTTGTAACTTCCATTGCAACATCTGCGGCAAATAATTTAGCTCTTGCAGCATCTATTGAGTAAGGCTCACCATCTTGCTTCTTTGTTGCAGCTAGGTATACTAAGTATTTAGCAGCTTGGATTTTAACATCCATTTCAGCTATATACCATTGTAATCCTTGGAATGCTGATAATGGTTTACCAAATTGTTTTCTTTCTTTCATATAGTTAACTGCTTCTTCAAAAGCACCTTCTGCAATACCTAGAGCTTGGGCAGCTATACCAATTCTTCCTCCATCAAGAGTTTTCATTGCTATTCCGAATCCCTTACCTTCAACACTTAGTAAGTTTTCTTTTGGTACTATACAGTCTTCCATAACTAATTCAGTTGTTGAAGATGCTCTAATACCCATCTTGTTTTCTATTTTTCCTATTGAGAATCCTGGGAATGATTTTTCAACTATGAATCCTGAAACACCTTTAGTACCCTTGCTCTTATCTGTCATAGCAAATATTATGAAAGTTTCTGCAACTCCACCATTTGTTATAAAGATTTTTGAACCATTTAATACATAATGATCCCCTTCTAATACAGCAGTTGTTTGTTGAGCTCCAGAATCTGTACCAGCACCTGGTTCTGTTAATCCGAAAGCACCAATTTTCTTACCACTACAAAGATCAGGCAAATATTTTGCTCTTTGTTCGTTAGTTCCATTTTCATTAATTACTGTTGCACATAATGATGTATGCGCTGAAAGAATAACTCCTGTAGTACCACAAACTTTTGATAATTCTTCCACAGCAATTATATATGAAAGAACATCTCCGCCTGCTCCGCCAAATTCTTTTGAAAATGGGATCCCCATCATTCCAAGCTTAGCCATTTTTTCAACGTTTTCCATAGGGAATCTTTCTGTTTCGTCGATTTCAGCAGCTATTGGCTTAACTTCATTTACTGCGAATTCTCTAACCATTTGTTGTACTAATTGTTGTTCTCTAGTCAACTTAAAATTCATTAAATTACCCTCCTTGTTAATTAAACCTATTTAATAGCAGATAAATATATATAAATCTTTAATATATTATCAATTAAATACTATTCATAACTTTAAAATTTATTATCTATTCTTAAAATTATTTTCTGATCTTCTCACAAGTTAAGAAATCTGTTGCTCAATTGACTTAAAGACAAGTTACTAAGTATTAAATTGCTTAGTATTTAAATAAAAATGGATGTTTATCCTTTATCGGGATAAACATCCATTTTTTATTATCATATGGAAAATGCTCTTTAAATCAAAACGTGACCACATTGTTATGAGGCATTTCAAATCTTATTTAAATTAATATATAAGGTTGACTGCAAATAGAATGTACTTTCTCCAACATATACATAATATATCCAAAGTACTATTGTACCTTTAGGGGATTCTCATCCTTTATTGTACTACACAGCATTATAAAGTTATGTATATATTCTGTTAAATGCTTGTTTTTATGATATGAAATATAGAACTTCCTTGTAAAATTATATTCTTCTAAATTTATTTTTGCGATTTTTCTGTTTTTTAATTCGTCTTGTATTAAGTATTGAGATAAAAGTGCTATTCCTTTATTATGAATTACAGCTTCTTTTATAGAATCAATACTTTTGCAAATCCATGTAACATTAGGAATAATATGCGATTCATCAAAAATATCTTGAAGCATTTTTTGAGTTCTGCTTCCAGGTTCACGGGCTATTACTGGTTCTGAGCTTAATTGATTAATTTTAATTGTTTGTTCAGCAAGGGGATTTTCTGGATGGCAAACAAGCATTAGTTTATCATCTAAAAAATCAACATATGTTAACTCACTGCAAGGAGATTCCATTTGAATAATGGCTACATCCAAATCATATGATAATATCTTTTGTTCTATGTAGGAGCTATTTCCAATTTCAACTTGAATATTTACGGAAGGATAAAGGTTCTGGAATTTCTCTAATATTGGGTAAATTAATTTATGACCAATTGTGGTACAAACTCCAATGCGTACTAGTCCTTGATAGGAAAGATTTCTCATTTTTAAGTTCATTTGCCCTAAATCATATAATAATTGTTTTGCATGGAAAAGCAATTCCTTTCCATTAGAAGTCAAATATAGTTTTTTAGATAATCGCTCAAATAACTTTGTATTATATTCATTCTCCAGCGCTGATATTGACTGACTAACGGATGATGGCGATATATATAATTTTTGAGCGGCTTTACTCATACTCATTTGAGTACAAACTTCTACAAATATTTCTAAATCACGAATTGTCAATTGAAATCCCCCATTCCATATAGTTAAGTATTTACTAATCATTATATAATATTATTCATATTTTACAAAGCATTATAGAGGTGATAATCTAAAAACAAATAAGTGCCTTGATTAAAGGGGATGTAAATTATGCAAAAAATATTGATTGTTGTCATTGATGGGTGCTCTCCAGAGTATTTTACTTTAGAAAATGCACCAAATATTTATGGTTTATGTGAGCAAAAAGGATTCATAAAAAATATCTATGGTGCAGTTCCTACTGTAACCAATGTTAATCATGCCTCTATTCTGTCAGGACTTTGGCCAAATGAGACACAAATGGTAGGAAATTTCTTTTATGATCACATAACAGGAAAGTCTGGATTTATACAAGAGAAAGGATTTATGAAAGCTACTACAATATTACAGCACATTAAAAGTATTGGTGGTAAAACTGCTTTATTGACAGTAAAAGGAAAGATTCTTGAAGTATATGGAGAAGATGTTGATTTAGGAATTAGTGCTGAAAAGCCTGACCTTAACCTTTTAGAGCAGCTAGGCATTTCTATGCCGCCAAAAATACAAAGTGTAGAAAGTAGCAAATGGATTTTAGATGCAGCCTATACGTGCATACAAAAAGAATCTCCTGAAATTGTGTACTGCACTACTAATGACTATATTATGCATCATTATGGACCAAACTCTGAACAGGCTAAAAAGCAAATAAGCGATATTGATAACTGCATCAAAAAAATACACGAATTAGAACCAACCCGCCAGATTTATATTACTGCTGACCATGGAATGAATAAAAAAACTACTCTTGTAAATTTTCAAAATTTATCTGAACAAGCAGGTTTTCATGTTGTATGCGTACCTCCAATGAAAGATAGATATATTGAAAATCATGCATATCAGGAAGGTGGAACACTTTATGTGTATATGAAAAATGCAGATGAAATGGAAAAGTATCTCCAATTTGTGTCTGCTCAAATATCAGTTGACAAAATTATGAATAACAAAGAAGCTGCTGAACTTTATCATTTGCCAATAAATAGTATAGGAGACTACGTCATTTTTGCCTCTGAAGATTATGCATTTGCTGAAATTGAAGGTATTTATTTAAATACTAAAGACATACGAACTCACGGCTCCCTTTATGAAATGGAAATACCTTTAGCAGCAATTAATCCTGTTGCATCACAAGAAAAGTATCAATTCAGTAAAGATATAACTTCAAATATTTTGCAATTGTTATCCAGATAGCAGTGTAGACATTTTGCAAAGACTATAATTGTAAATATCAAACGGATTTTCTTCGAAATAGATATAGAGCATGAAAGGTGGTTTAAAAATGAAAATTCTTATAGTCGGATATTATACTGAGACCTCAAAATCAAATATTGTAAGGCATTTTCCAGAAGACTGGGACATTGTAATTGTCCAGCCTGGAAAAGAAATGTTGCATCATATTGAAGATTGTCAGGTACTCATACCTGAACATATTAAAGTGGACAGCGGTCTGCTTTCTATAGCAAAAAAATTAAAGTTGGTACAGACGGGTGCTGGATTTGACAATGTAGATATAGATGCCTGCACACAGTACGGTATTTGGGCGGCCAATGCTGCAGGAGTGAATGCACAGGCAGTTGCAGAGCACGTAATGGCGCTGATATTGTCTTATTATAAAAATATACCGTTTCTTGATGCTTTCATGAAGAACAAGATAGATGAAAATGAATTGCAGTATACAGGGAGTGAATTAAAAGGCAAAACCATCGGGATTATAGGTTTTGGCTCCGTCGGTAAAAAAGTAACTGAGTTTTGCAGGGTCTTTGATATGAATGTTCTGGTTTATGCTAGAAATCCCGTTGTACAGTCTGACGGTTTTGTGAAAATGACGGATTTCGATACTCTTGTAGGCGCATCAGACATAGTAAGTGTGCATGTATCCTTAAATCAGCAAACCAAACAGCTAATCAACAAAGATGTATTCAAGAAAATGAAGAATACTGCACTTTTTGTCAATACAGCCCGCGGCGGAATTGTCAATGAAAGAGACTTGATAGATGCATTAAAAAATAGAGACATTTCAGGAGCATGCCTTGATGTGTTTGAATCTGAACCTCTTCCAATTGACAGTGAACTCCGAAATCTAAGAAATGTGATACTTACTCCTCATACGGCAGGCTTGCCTGATGGTCTCAAATTCCATAAAAAAAGATATGATTTCTTCGTGAATAATATAAAGCGTGTAGAGAATGGTGAAGAGCCTGAAAGCAAGCTCAATCAGTTATAGTTTTTCTGCAATAAAAATAAGAACCCTTTATTCTACTTTGTATATGAATATTATATACAAAGTAGAGAAAACCTTTTTATCATATAAATTATTTCCTATATATCAAAACCTATTTGAACTTCATTATTCTCCTCTTCAAAAGCTTTCATATAATTAAAAACTTCTTTCACTCCAAAAATAATATTATTCTGCTGACAGGTGTCTTTAATAATTTTCATTAATTTTTCATGATTCTTACTTAACACTTCATAACTATTCCCATATTCTCTTATATATTTTTCTTTTAAACCTTTAAAATGCTTATCTAAATTCTTATAATAATATTCCCTATTTCCATTTCTTAATGTTAATCCAATACCAAATACTATAATTCCTTTAACTTTAGCTTCTATACAATAATCTAAAACTCCTCTTATATTTTCCTCTGTATCATTTATATAAGGTAAAATAGGACTTAGCCAAACTACCGTAGGAATTTTGTTATCCCTCATTATTTTTAAAACTTCGAATCGTTCTTTTGTTGTAGAAACATTAGGTTCAATAATCTTACATAATTCTTCATCATAAGTTGTTAATGTCATCTGCACAACACACTTTGCTTTTTTATTTATACTTGTTAGCAACTCTAAGTCTCTTAAAATTCTATTTGATTTAGTTTGTATCGCGAGTCCAAATCCATACTTATCAATTATCTCCAAACATTTTCTTGTATTTTGAAGATTTTCTTCTAGATGAATATATGGATCACTCATTGCACCTGTTCCAATCATGCACTTTCTTCTTTTTTTCTTAAGTGCGTCCTCTAATAACTGCAGCACATTAGCCTTAACCTCAATGTCTTCAAATATATGATCCATTCCATAACAATGACTTCTGGCGTCACAATATATACATCCATGAGTACATCCTCTATAAATATTCATTCCATTACTACTAGATAATATACCTTTTGCCACTACATCATGCATAAAATCGTAACTCCCTTCAAATTAACACTGTACAATTAACAATTAAAAGTGATTAATCTTATCGAATTCTTTCCAATAGTTTCTGAAATAAATTAAATCCTTCATTCCAATCATCTATATTGGATTCACTATTTATATGACCCTTTCTACCCACAGATACTGTTTCAAGGCCCCACTGTTTGCCTTTTTCTATACAAAACAGAGATGAGGAATATTGATCATTCTCACTATAAATTAGCATTCCAGGCAACTCCAGGTTATCCTCTGGCAAATGTTCAAATGAGTCTAAAAAATTTGGAAATTGTTCCTTGTTTGGATCTGGTGGAGCCACTAAGAAGACTGCTTTCAAGTACTTTCGTATCTTAGGCATGGCTTTTACAGTAAGCAAGCAGCCAAGGCTGTGTGCAACTAATACTACATCGCAGCTATTTTCTATTGAAAGATTTTCTATTAAATTTTTTTCCCATTCTTTATATACTGGATAATCCCATTCCTCTTGGGCTATTCTTTTAAATCCATATTTTTTCTCCCAAATACTCTGCCAATGCTCTGGCCCAGAATTATTAAGGCCAGGAACTATCTTTATATTCATTATTAACACCTCAAACCATCTTACTTTTTCTAAAAGATTTCATTTTTGTACCAAATTCTAACATACATATATGCTGATGTAAATGCAGTTATTAAAAGCAAATATAAATTGAATATTGTGCTTTCCTTTGCATTTCAGCATTTATTTTTAGTATGCTCAAGCTACGTTTTTAACTTGATAATTAGATTATTATACCTTCAAAATGATCCATTTCATGTTGAATTATTTGTGCTGTAAATCCATTAAACACTTGTTTCTTCTTATTAAAGTTTCTATCAAGATACATAACCTCTATCGTTTCATATCTCTTTGTCTTTCTAAATCCAATTAAAGATAAGCAACTTTCTTCTGTTTCATAAGGCTTTTCCTTTTTTAATATAACTGGATTTATCATAGGTACAATAAAATTGCCTACAGTAAATACTAATATGCGCTTCTTTATTCCAATCATATTAGCCGCCAATCCAACACAATGCTCTAAGTTTGCTCTTAATGTATCTATTAAATTATCAATTACTACCATATCATTTTTAGTTGCCTCTTCTGATTTTTGCCCTAAAAATAATATATCTTTTACTATTGGTTTTATCATACTTTATACCTCTTTTTCAGTTATATTTTTTATAAAGAATAGGATGTAGTCTTAAAATACATCTTATAACCTAATCCTACTAAATAAATTTGCGTAACTATATCATTTTGTATAATTAATTATAAGTTCTTTATTTAATACACATCTTTGATTAAAAAAATTATAACATAAACCAATGATACTTTTAATATCATTGGTTTATGTCTTAGTATTTGATCATGTTCTATTTTTTTAGCAAAGACTTCTCTCTTTTTAGATTCCGCCCTAAATCATTTAACTTTCTACAATTTTGTTCTCTCTTCAAACTTCTTATATCTCAATATAAAAACTGTTCTTCTATCTTAAATCACATAAAAATCCAGATTTTTTTTGAACCTACAGCCTTCTAACCCGCATTATTCAAGCATATTCTTCACCATATTTATGGTAAAGAATATTAGAATATAGTGATTCTACTGACTCATTTTTATTTAGAATCTGAATTAAAGAAAACTCGTAAAACATCTGTCCACTACATTTAACTCTGTATTATACTTTTAACTCAAGAAGACCTTATTATCATTATTAATATTTGACATTTGTATTTGATAGTCTTCTAATGATATATGTCCTCCAGCAAATTTATTTTCTAGTATTGTCATCTTTTCAGTCTTTGTTAAAACTCTTTCACTGTCTATGTTAATAGCATCTTCTTCACCTTCTAGTGGAGTTAATATATGATTTAATTTATCATATGCTTCAAAATACCTAAGCCCAAATATTCTCTGTGAAGCTGCATTTATATGAATACCATCAGGATTAGCTGTTAAGCCTGATGCTGTTACGAAATAACAATTCTTGTGGCCTTTGGCAAACTCTAAGAGTTCCTCATTTACTTTAGGGTATTCTGGAAAATACGCACCTAAAAATCCACTTCCTAAATAATCTCCAATTTCACCTATAATAATAGGAATATCTGGCTCACCAAGCTCTCTACGAAATGCATCAACAATTACTGAAAACTTTTTATTATAAACCTTGTAAAGCCCTGAAAGAGAATCACTTTCACCTTGATGCCATAGAATTCCCTTAAGCTTACTACTTTCTTTAGCAAGTTTTGCTTGTAATATAGCATGTTTGAATAATGGACCATCCACTGACCAATCATCTAAACTTGTACCACCATCAGCACAAGGTATTAAACCTATTTCTTCATCTTTATTTTTTCTACACCATGCAGCAGCAAAAGAAGCCGCCGGACCAATGCCAGAATAAGGTCTATCATAGTTTATAGGCTCCGTCATTATTTGCCATATCCCATTACGCATTACCTTTATACGTTCATTGCAAATTAGTGGAACATCTTTTAAAAATCCTCGGCCAGCCATGTTTGATTGACCAACCATTAAAAACGAATTTATCATAATTATCTTTTCCTCCTTGTTTATCAATCCACTTTCTAGACTACACTTTAATTTTATTAATCGACCTATGTACTAACTGATAAATCTTCGAAATTCCTTAAAATCGAGGTTTATTAATTATCATATTAGATTTATTATTTGAACATATGCATATAGCTAAAGTCTTTATTATTATAGACTTTGTACTTGAAGATAATAAAATATTAGCCTTTGATAAATAATGCAAACATTAGTGCAAGCCTAGGTTATTATTTAAAATGTATGTGGATTTTGTTATTGATATTATTTATTCTAAATAGAAATATCAATCTTAGTATTTGCTTAATTACTACTAAAGCATGCTTTTATTTTATGATTTTCTGATCTAATATAATAGCCTTAAGAATAGTTATAATTATTCTTTCCTAAAGAATAACAAAATCGCAGGTCAATATTTTCTTCTATCATCTTTTAAAAGTTCCCCTTCAAAATCAGCCTTTCTCATAATTTATCCCCTCAAGTGATACAATATCCACAGATTTTCCAATATGGTTTTCTAGAGAATAAAAAATGCCTATAGATTAAACACTTTTTTCATGTGTCTATTCCATAGGCATAATTTTAGATATCTCTTGTTTTATTTATTCACTATTTTTCTTACTGAATCATATGATAAACAATATTTATCGGCAATATTAGTTATTGTCGCTCCATTTTTATATTGATTGATTATTTCACTATTACGTTTCTTATAATATTCTCTTGAACCACTATTTTCTCCCCACTTTCGTTTTTTTCTAGAAGCAGGAATATATAACAATTCTCCATCTACATAATTTAAAATTTCATTCAATAATTCTTTTGGAAGCACATCTGCTGCATTGATATATTTCATGCTCCTACCCCTTTACTTAATTAATAAATAAAGTGCAGAATCAGCAGCTAATGCAACTTTTTATCCCACGCAGTTTGTTGCATTTCTACTATTCTGCATGGGCATAAGCACTCTGTAAGTTATTTTCATTTTTTAAATTTATAAACATACCTACCACCTCCAAAGTCCTATAAAATGATATATATGAGTATAACATAATTAATCTTTAAATCCAATGTCTGAACACTTCAATTTTTTAGAAGTCTATCTCATCAAGTTTTATTTTCTCATTTTTGACTTCTTTAGAATCAATGTTATAGTCAAATGAATATTGATCCTTGGTAATAATTTTTTTAAGTTTCCACTTGTCTATTCGGTAATCTCAATTTATAGCCTCTTCTCCGCTATAAAATTTCTACATAACCTTCTGTACCATTTACACGAATCCACTCTCCATCTTTTATCAGTTTGGTAGCATCCTCTACTCCTACAACTGCTGGTAATCCATATTCACGTGCTATAACAGCTCCATGAGTCATGAGTCCCCCAATTTCAGTAACTAGACCTTTTATTGATACAAATAATGGTGTCCAGCTAGGGTCTGTAAATGATGTGACTAATATATCTCCAGCTTCTAACACAGCATCTTCCATGTTTAAGATTACGCGTGCTCTTCCTTCTATGACCCCAGAAGAAACAGGTAGCCCTGGAATCGCGCCAGCTGGAATATTTTCTCGCTTGTATTTACCTGTAATAATTTCACCATCAGAGGTCATAACACGTGGTGGTGTTAGCTTTTCATTTAATTTATGTTCTTCTTTACGCTTAATTATAATATCATAATCAAGTTCATTTGCGTGTACTACTTCACGAAGTTCTTCTAAAGTAAGGTAATAAATATCTTCTTTTTTATGAATAACGCCATCTTGTACGAGTCGTTCCGCTTCTTTCATTAAAGCCTGCTTATAAACAAAATATCGGCTAATCATGCCATATTTTGGGTATTCGCGATAACCTATAAAATTCCTGATCAAGTCGATATTTCGTTTTGTCTCTTTGGCCTTTTCTTCACCATCAGGTAACTCTCTTAGGCGACTTAATAACTCTTGTTCTTTATTCAAAGCTTCCTGTCGCCCTTGCTCAAATTTCTTTTTGCCAGCACTCGGCTCAAAGTTTTTGATATTGCTTAAAATCATAGGGACAAGTGTAATTGGTTTTTCGCTGAATCGAGTTCTAGTAATGTCGATTTCTCCACTGCAGCGCATTCCAAATTTCCTAAGATAAGACAAGATTGCATCCCTTGTTTCCTTCCCACCATGAAATTTAATCACTTCATCTAAAAAGTTATCATCTTTTACATGCTGCAAAAAATCAACTATTTCTGGATAAGGACGTATCACATCTGCCACATCCATTAATTCTAGACCCATTTCCGAAGTAATATTGTTTGGTACAGATTGAGAAAGGATATCGGCTGCATTTTTTTCACCTAACCACTCGTTCATCTTTTCATTAATCCAAAGCGAAGCATTTATAGCAGACATAAATACAGCTGTACTTTGTGGATCAAATAAAATTCTCTTTAACTCATTCGTATCTTCTAGAATAAAATCAATTAAATCTACCCCTGATTTCTTTTGGATATTTTGTTTTAACTCCTCTATGGATGATTGAGTCTTCTTAATCAGCTCAGAAACGATTGTCGGATCCAATTCCTTTTGTGGCTCTGAACCTGCAGCTGAGATACTTTTATTCCTTTTAATGTCACTCTGTTCCTCTTTATCATTTGGTAAGCATTTTATGAAATCTCGCTCTATTATGGTCATAATTGCGTCTTCTGTGAGAGGTTCAAGTTGTTTCATATTATTTAATAAGTTTTTTCTGCCATCTGGTGAAGCCAGCATTGGTGCCACATCAACAAAAAATCTTCCACCAGCCTTAAACCATCGGCCGAAAGATATCAACTCCTTTAAAGACATTCCGAGTGGCATCAAAGGATCGGTCATCATTTGTTGATGTCCCACAGATAAATATACATGTTTTTTTTCATTATTAGCTTCAGGAATTGGATATAAAGTAGTAATTGGTCGGCTCTGAACAATATAAAATGTATCGTGAGCCAAACACCATTCTATGTCTTGTGGGCAGCCAAAATGCTCTTCAATTCTTCTCCCCATATGTGTAAGTTTCAAAATCTGTTCATTTGTCAGCACTTGACTATTTTGAATTTCAGGCTCAATCTCCAACTTTTCGGTACCACCATCTTTTAAAGAATAGATACCTAGCTTCTTAGTAGATATTTTCTTATCTACTATTTTATCATTGCGTACTCTATAATTATCAGCATTCACTAATCCAGAAACCAAGGCTTCCCCTAACCCAAAGCTTGCATCAATGGACACCAATTTTCTATTACAAGTAACAGGATCAGCAGTAAACAAAATTCCTGCCGCCTTAGGGAATACCATCTTCTGAACAACCACAGAAAGGTGCACTTTATTGTGGTCAAATCCGTTTTGAATACGATAAATTACTGCTCTCTCTGTAAACAGTGATGCCAAGCACTTTCTGATATGTTTTAAAATTGATTCCTTTCCAATAATATTTAAATACGTATCCTGCTGACCTGCAAAAGAAGCTGTCGGCAAATCCTCTGCGGTTGCACTAGAACGTACGGCATATGAATCTTTTTCACCAAGTCTTAATATAGATCTTGCAATCTCTTCGTTAATAACCTCAGGTATAGTTATCCCTTCAATTACCTTGCGAATTTCACTGCTAATTTCTCTTATTTTTTCTATGTCTTCTACTCCAAAATGCGATAATTCATCTAATAAACCTTTAAGTTCTTCATTATTTTCAGTTATTTTTTTATACGCTTCTGTTGTAACACAAAAACCTTCTGGTACTAAAATTTCAGTAATTCTAGATAATTCTCCTAGATTAGCGCCTTTCCCTCCAACCATGGAAATCTTTGTTTTATCAATCTCCTGAAAGCTAAGTACATATGAATTCATACACATTCCCCTTCCTCTTTTAAGTCGGAACCCTGAGTAGTTTAATTCACTTGCTCACCCGCTTATACTTCCGTTAAAACCATTTAAACTTTTAATATATTTTCTATATACGGGTGAAGCAGTTTTCTACGAAGTGATTCTGTTCCTATGATACACAGAATAAGCACATATTATAAGCCTGTTATTTAAAAATTTCATATGGTATAATAAAGTTGAGGGGAATAGTTGATTTTTATAAATTAAAACATTTCACTCCTAGAAATTACTACTTTTTACTGCCATGTGATTTCTAAAGGATTTCTATCTACCAGTCTTTTAAAATTATAAAGTGGATAACCTACTAATAGTGCACCTGTTACTACCCTATCTTTAGAAATATTCAGCAATCTTAAAAGAGGTTCATATTCTGCCATAGAACAATATTCAAATAGTCCTGACCAGCAGGTTCCTAATCCTAATGTTTGTGCATATAATTGCACATATGTTAATGAAAAGTGTGTATTGTCACGACCAAGTTCTTTTTGTTCTCTTGGAGCTGTTGCAATCACTAAACATGGAACATCTCTTAATATGGTATCTTTGTTATCATTACGATACTGCTCTATTGTCGAAACAGTATTCTGTACCCACGGTGAATTCTTTAAAACACCATTTTCTATAGATTCCTCCGCCCAGTCAGCTATAATCGAAGTAATTTCATGTAGAATCTCATGATTATCAATAACATGATACGAAAGACCTTGAGAGTTGCAAGCTGTTGGTGCAAATCTAGCTATATTAAGAAGTTCACTAATTATATCTCGAGATACATCCCTTTTCTGAAATGTTCGAATAGATCTTCTTGATCTAAGAAAAGTGGCCGCAATATCTGAATCTATTAACTTTTCTTTTTGTATTTGCACTTGATTATCTAATGGAGTTTTTGTGCTGTCTAAAGCACCATTGGGACAAATAGCTACGCAATGACCACATTCAATACAAAGATCCTTGTCTACTTTAGGTCCTAAATCACTCATCACCAATGTTCCTCTACATATTTTCACACACAGACCACATTTGGTGCATTTTTCAGAATTAACTTTAATAAAATTATTCATACAATTCTCTCCTTCATCGTATTGTTTTACTTAATTTATATATTTTTAGGAAACAATATTTCTAAGCTAGCCACCATTCCCTTTAATATAGTGAAATGAAAATCTAATAATAGAATATCTGGAAGTCCAGTTTTATCAAAATCACCATCTATTTTAGCTGTAGCAACCGTTATGTAATACTATTTCTCTAATGATTATTTTATATAATCGATCTTTCTAACTATAACAAGCATAACCTGACCACATTATGTCAAGTTATAATCGCTGAATCAAAATGAATAAAATCCGCTGTATAACTAAGAAAATAAAATCACATAATATTGCATAATGTTATCAAATTAGAATTCCTATTTACCCACTTTCCAAAAGATAAAAGTATTAAATTATATGATACGACCTATCTCCCTATAATGATTTTGCTTAAGTAAATAAATACCATTCCAAAACTTGACGTGATGTCGTCAAGTTTACTTAATTATACTGATTAAGTAGATAAACTTATTTAAAGGGAGGTATTTTTAATTATGCAAAATACTTTATCATTTGATATTAATAAAGAACTTGAGGGTAAACGCGTACTTGTAACAGGTGGAACTAAAGGTATTGGTAGATCAATTGTTAATCGTTTGCTTAATGCGGGTGCAAAAATAATAACAACTGCACGAACTATGCCTAATGATTTGCCAGATTCTATAGGGTTCATTCAAGCAAATGTTAGCACACCAGAGGGTGCTGAGAGAATCATTAAAGAGACTCTTGAAAGACTTGGTGGATTAGATATTTTAATAAATAATGTAGGTGGTTCTTCATCCTCCACTTCTGGAGCATTAAGTTTAAGTGACGACGACTGGTTGCAAGCCTTTAACCAAAATCTTTTTTCAGCTGTACGCTTGGATCGTGGTTTTCTACCATCTATGATTAAACAACAGAAAGGTGTAATAATTCACATATCATCTATTCAAAGGAGACTACCTGGGATAATGACTATGTCATACTCTGCTGCTAAAGCAGCTCTAACAAATTACAGCAAAAATCTAGCTACACAGTTTGGTGGAAATGGAATACGAATAAATACAGTTGCTCCAGGTTTTACAGAAACAAAAGCTGCTGAGCGTCTTATTGAAAGAATGGCACAAAATTCCGGAATTGACTATAATGACGCACGTCAAGAATTAATGGATAACCTTGGCGGCATACCACTTGGTCGTCCAGCAAAGCCTGAAGAAATCGCTGAACTTGTTGCATTTCTTGTATCAGACAGAGCATCTTATATCACTGGTAGTGAGCATATTATTGATGGCGGAATAATAAGGACTATATAGTCTATAAAGACGATCTACTAAATAATTCAACATAGGCCTATTGTATTATTTAGTAATCACTTTATTAGTGTCAAGAACTTTGTAATCCTTGCTACTCGTAGCAGCTTGCATGTTATGAAGAAAATTCTCTTCTAAATCAATGGTCATTAAATCGCACAAACTACATTAAATATTCTAGGAGGTAAAATAATATGATCATAAACAATTTATTATTAAAATTAAAGAATAGAGATACTGATAGTATTAAAAAAACTCAAGAAATTCTTCTAAGCATGAGAGGAAAAATAGATGTTCTGATAGACATACAGGCAGAAATAAATATTCGTCCTGGTGAAAGTAATTATGATATAATTCTGATTACAAAATTTGCATCATTAGAAGATTTAGATAAATATCTTATTCATCCAAATCACTTAGAAGTTGCTAAATTTATTGGCAGTGTCTTAGATACACAAGCATCCGTATGTTATAGCTTATAAATAGTAACACAACTACTTACATTTAAAAATAATAGTTAGTATATTTAATACTAAAATAAGAAACTTATACCTTCCTAATTATCTTAAAAAAAGTTAATGTAGGAAGGTTTATTAAAGTTAGAAATTAATTACTAACATATCTTCATTATTAACTTTATAGAAAATATGAATATATATGTTGCAATAATAAATTTACATTTAAAATTTCAGTTAGATAGGCCATAAGTGAAAATCAAAATGTAGAAATCCAATTACAACATATATAGTATTATAGACCATTTAAATTTAAAAGTATGGTTATAGTTTTTTGCTTCACCATATAACCTCTAAATGAGAGTAGTATTAAATCCATTATATTCTTAATTTTTACTACTTAAATTACTTTTTGCTATTATTAAACCATTCAATTGTTGCTTTTGTTTAATTTAGCTTAAGCTTTTAATCTAATTAAATATATATATTTTTCCTTTATTTCTTCTAACTAAAACTAATTTCTATTTAGTTTTAGTTCAACATTTCTTCCATCGTAATCTTTAATTACAAACCTCAAATCTTTAGGATTATCAAAAGTTGTTATAGGAAAAGTTACTGTATAAATTGACTTATTATTTTCATCATCCATATAACCTACATTTCCTGTAACATTTTTGCTTACGCCCTTGTCATCAATAAGATAAACATTCTTAAATATATCTTTATAATCTAAATTCTTAGAAGGAGTAAACTTTAGTACCGTACCTGTTTGAGTCGTTTCTACAGAATTTACCTTAATCTCATTTTCAGTATTTTCTCCAGTAAAAAATATACTTTTATTATTTTTGAATTCACTATTTACATCTATGCTAAATTGCCATTTTCCTTTTATCTCCTTATCTATGCTATCATTTTGGTCATCAGTAGAATCAAAAGAAATTGTTTTTATATTTATATCTATATTATTTAGAACTGGAATATTCTTATCATCAGAATCTAGTATAAGATTATATCTTGCTTCCCCTGTATCTTTATTTAGAACTTCAAAGTTATCAGAACTCGAACTAATAACTCCCAGTACATTTTTATCAGAAAGGTCTTGATCGCAATATCCCTTAATTATTCTCCCTTTATCATCTTTTATTTCTAAATCCATATTTAACCATTGTAAATTCTTCTTTAAGATTTCTGGATTATCAAATTTTAAATCAAAGGATAAAGCAAATTTTGCTTTATCTATTACCATATGAGTTACTTGAATTCCTACTCCACTATCATTGACAATACCTTCATTTACTTCCTGTACATAGTTATGCTTCACTGCTTGTTCAAGTCCTCTATTGTCTCCAAATATCTCTGCATTTATGGTTGCAATTACTGATTTGCCTGCTAATGCCATTAAACATACTAAGATAAGAGATGCAGCTACTGAAATACGCCTTCTCTTTGAACTATTTTCTTTAACCTTATTAATCACTTTACAAAGTAACTTTCTTTTTTCTATATCATTAAATTCCAAGGAACTTAATTCATTATCAGTAATAGTAACATCATTTAATAGAACTAAAATTTCATCTTCATTAAAATTTGATTTCATTTTACTACCTCCCCCTCGCACTGAACATTTAGTTTTTCTGTAAGAGAATTCCTTGTTCTCCATAGCCTGTTATAAACTGCACCTTTTGATAGCTTTAATTTTTGGGTTATACTGTTTATATCTTCATCAAAAATGTATTTTCTTATGAATATTTCCCTGTCTGTTTTACTTTCATTATCTAGTAGCTCAAGTAATTCCTTCTTCTTTTCCTTTAGGATATATTCATTTTCAACATTATTAGAAGAAAATAAAAACTCATCTTCGATGCTTACATTATTTGTTTTCTTTAACCTTCTCTTATAATCTATAGCCTTATACTTACTGACAGCTAAGATCCAATTTTTAAAGGAAGCCTTCTCTGGATTATAAAGCTGATGCTTATTCCATACTAAGAGGTATATATCATTAAGACATTCCTTAGCACTTTCATAATTATCATTTCCTAAAACATTTATAACTACCTTAAAAACGAGATTTGAATAAGTATTTATTATATATTCTAAAGCCTTAGTGTTTCTTTTTTTAAGTTCTAATAAAACATTATCTTCATTGATAGCCATTGCTTAACTCCTTTCTTATCTTATATATTTCATCTATAAATACGGAGTAATAACGAGATACTTCACAACAAATAACAATTTTTTTGCTTTTTATGAATAAAAATACAGGATATTGCCCTTACATTGAACTATTATCCTGTATTTATAATACTATATATTTATTATTTGCAATGTTATTTTAAGTTGATTCATATTTATATGCTATTCTGTATATATCTATTAAATTAGGCACCTTCAAAAATTGCTAACATTACAGCTATTCTTTGAAGATGCCTAAATATATAAAATATGACGCTAGGCATTACCCTATAACGCTAAATTATATCTTTTTTAAAATATTCCACTAATTGAGTTTATTTTTTACCATTGTATATCGTTTATTAACTTTTGGTATCATTATATACCTTTTTAAATATCTATTCAATATATTTTATAAATTAAAAGAATAATGTTATAATATTAATCAACAACAATACTAAACGATAATGATTGGTGAGGTGCCTAAATGTTTACTGAAGAAAGACTAGAACAGATTTTAAATATACTTAATAAACATGGTAGAGTGAAAGTTAAAGAACTAAGTGAACAATTTAATGTTTCAGAAGGTATGATAAGAAAGGATTTACAAAGGTTAGAGAAAAATGGAGATCTTCAAAGGACCTATGGTGGAGCTATATTAAATAGAAAAATTTCTAAATTAAGCTCTATAACTACCAGAATGACAGTTAACTTAAATAGCAAAGAGTTAATATCTAAGAAAGCTTTTGAACTTATAGAGGATGGAGATATTATTTTTTTAGAGTCCTCAAGCATAAATTTTTTATTAGCAAAACTAATAGCTAATAGTACCAAAAAAATAACTTTGATAACTAATATGTCTATAATTCCACCACTTTTCAATAACAATGAAACCGTTGTATTAATATGCATAGGTGGTGTATATGACAATAGAAGCGGCGGAGTCTTAGGCTCAGAAGCCATTAAGAGCATATCTAAATATACTTTTAATAAAGGCTTTTTAGGAAGTTCCGGTGTAAATTTAATTACTAACAGCGTAGGTACTTCTATGTTAGAAGATGGTAATCTTAAAGAACTTATAGTTTCAACAAGTAAAGAAGCATTTTTGCTTGTTGAAACAGAAAAATTTAATACAGATAGTCTCTATAAATTTGCAACTATAGATGAATTTGATGCTATAGTTACAGATTCAAACATCACTAATGATATTAGAGAACAGCTGAATAATTTAACTGTTAAGCTATTATAAGATTTAATACATACTATAGGGTTCCACAATGAGAATTGAACTTACGTGGATATCAGCCGAAATCGAATATCCATATATTGTATGCTTTCTTTAATGTAGAAAAGAAAGCATACATATGTTTATGTAAACCAATTACATGTATGCTTCTAAAAATTTTTTGCGGATATACTATTTATGAAAAAAGTATTTTATTATACCCCATTTTTATATAACCAATATGAATAATAACATGGAATTACTACAATAACTAATAAAATAATTAGAGTTAATAAAGCACTTTTCATCTGCATACAACCTAAGATTATCATGCAAATACCGCCAAGTATCCAAAGATATCCTGCCATATGATGAGTTTTATTCCAATTCATTTCGCTATTTAATGTCCATGGTAATCTAATACCAACAGTATAATTTTGTTTGCATTTTGGTAAATAGTTTCCAACTGCTACAATAATAACTCCTACGACTACTGATGTAATAATTTGAATAGGAATTTTATATCCAAGTGCAATAAATAAGGTTACTGGTACTAATACGACTGAAATAATTGGAGCAGACCACTTTCCTAAATACTTCAATGCAGATGGTGAATTCATTTTCTTTGGATCATTATTAAGCTTAAAGTGTATGAAAATATTAATTATCGCCATTAAAACCGGCATTCCAAACGCTCCAACTGCTTTTGGCACATAATTATTTGGAACACCTGCATAATTAAAATGAATAGGCACTACTTCAGGTAATTTATCATATAATCCAAATGAAAGAATCAATGGCAAAAAACAAATAATAGTTGTAATCCATAAAATGTTATCTTTTTTCATCTTCATTGCCTCCAAATTGCGAAAACCAAAGCATTACTTCTTCAAATACCGATACATTGATTTCGTAATATATAAAATTTTTGTATTTTGTCTCTAAAACCAAACCTGCTTTTTTTAATTGAGATATATGATATGAAATTGTTGCACCTGTCATATCAAATTCTTTTGAAATTTCCCCAGCTGATTTTTTACCACTTTTCAGCATTACTAAAATTTCTCTCCGAACTGGATCTGACAATGCTTTAAAAGTTTCTGGAAACCCCAAATTATCATCTCCCTTTTATATTCTATTTAGAAATATTTCTAAATAGAATATATCAATTCTTATCTTCAAAGTCAATATCTATTTAGATTATTTTCTAAATAGATATTACTTAAAAAGGAGAACCTCCTCTATCTAGATTTGGTTCTCCCCCATTACTTTTTTATTTAATATTTATTGTAAATTCATCTCCAACTTTTTTATATTCATCAAATTTAGGTTCCTCACCACCTTCTTCTGGCATTTTTACTGCATAAGGTGTCAGAATTAATTTACCTGCCTTTTCACTCATATTTCCCACTAATACATTTTCATATTTTAATACAAACCAATTTTTTCTTCCTCTTGATAAATCAAATTCTACCTTATTCCCTAGATCATCATATCCTTTTAATAAAATCTTGTATGTTCCATTATTGACTGAATTATTAATGATTTTCCCATATACTTTTTTACCTAAAGCATTATCTGTATATTTTTCTAATATATATTTTTCTCCATTTTCAATATCAAATTCATAGTCAAGATTTACTGTTTTAGTATCTATTTTAAGTTTATCTCCATTAGTTTTAAATTCAAACTTCCAAGTTCCATTTATATCATCTTGATAATTTACTGCCATTTTAGAAAATATAATTTTCATATTTAAATCTCCACTTAAATCAATATCTTTTATTGAATCTAAGTCATATTCTAATACTTCTTGCGTAGTATTATTATCTAAATTTTTAATACCTCCGCTTGCTCCTGTAAATTTAACTTTCTTATTATTTATATACAGGGTCATTTCACTATCCCAAGTTTCGTAATCTTTTAAAATCCTATCTGAGCTAATATTAGTAGATATAACTAATTCATTATCATCTAATATTACCTCATTTAATTTGACATTTACTCCATTATCCATGACAGATTTATTAATCACAGTACTATAATCTTCTAAGTTCTTCTCTATTCCTAAGAAACTTGAAATACTTTCGCTAAATAAATTTATTTTTGATATGGCGTAAGCTCCCGTATTTCCAAAAGACATACCAACTAGTACTGCTATTATTGCAGCTACAGCTATTACTTTTCTTCCAACATTTTGTTTTCTACTCTTCTTTACAGATTTTCTAATATTCTTTTTAAGTAATTTCTTCTCAATATCATTAAAATCCTCTTTTTTATATTCATCCAAATTAATATTTGTATCATTAAGCAGACTATATACACTATTTTTCATACTTAACACCTCTTTTATTATTAATATTAAAAATATCTTTTATTTTCTTTTTTGCTCTAGATAGCCTATTGTATATAACTTCTTTTTTCATTCCATATTGGTTGCTTATTTCATCAATCTCCATTTCATCAACATATAGCTTATAAAGTAAATTTCTATCCTTCTCCTTTAAACATCCAAGCAGCGATTCTACTTCATTACTTAATTCATTTTCTAAATTCTTCATTTTAATACCATCATCACTGATATTTAAATCATCTATATTTTCATGTTGTAAGTCTTTTAAATACTTTCGTTTGTAATCAATGCATTTAAACTTACATATACCAGCCACCCAATTTTTAAATTCACTTTTACTTTCATCAAAGCTATTTATGTTGTTCCAAATTCCTAAAAGAATATCATTTATACATTCTTCTTGAATACTATTGATCCCATATAGATGCTTTCCTACAATAGATTTTATAATCCAACCATAATTATCAATAACATAATCCAAGGCTTTTTCATTCCTATTTCTTAATTCTTTAATATAATTATCTTCATTCACCTTCATTTTCTACCTCTTCCCATAAAGTGTAAACTTTTCAGGTGGAGTTTCATACTCCAGCTGAATTTAGTTGAACTTATCCCCTCAAGGGGTACAATGTCCAGAAGCGTGCAGCTGTTATCACCCAATTGAAGAATCGGGAATGATACAGATGCTCGCTATCGGATAACGCAAGCTTGCATTTAGTAAGTTTGTACTTACATATATTAATTCGTATAAAAAAAGAAAAATCTATCAAAATTATAAAATAATTTTAACAGATCTTTCTAAATTCTTTGATAATATCACTTTAATATATTAAATCCTATTTTGATTATATGATATTTGTTTATTAAAAATATAATTTCTCAAAGGTTTATAAAGGTTTATATATGTTGCGATTAACAATGCACATTTCACAATTCATAATTAGAGCTAAAATTCTTGCAATATTTTTGAAGTTATAATGAAGAATTATTTTTGCAATATATATGGCTTTAAGTGATCTTTTTTTCAATCATATTAAGTATTGCATTTACTACTATAGCTAAGCCTGCTGACATTAAGGTTCCCCATAGTATTTTAGCTGTATTTACTGTTCTAAGTCCGTCTAATAAGACACTTCCAATCCCGCCAGCATTAATAGAGGCCGCAATTGTAGCAATACCTATTGTAGATACTACTGCAAGATGGATTCCTGCAAAAATTGGCTTAGTGACTAAAGGTAATTTAACTTGAAATAATATTTGGCTTTTGCTCATTCCCATTCCAGTTGCCGCTTCTACAATGGAAGCATCGACATTATTAAGACCATCTATTGTGTTTCTTAGTAGTATGTACTGATTATAAAGTACTAAAACTATAATTGCAGTAACTTTACCAAGCCCTGTTATTGGCACCAAAATCGCAAATAATGCTAAACTAGGAATTGAATATATCATAGCAAATATATTAACCAGCAATTTAGATGCTATTTTTGAATAAGCCGCTAATATCGTTAATAATGCTGATAATATTATAGAAATTACTAAAGTAATTAATACAATTTCTATATGTCCTACAAATGCTTTTAATAATTTATCGGGATATTTTAATAAATAATCAATCATAAATTTTTAATCCTCCAAAAATACTTCCTGCCCTTTTGCAGAATTAATTAGTGATTTTACAAAATCATTTGCAGGATTTTTAGCGATATTTCTTGGTGTATCAAATTGCTGTATCTTTCCTTTATCCATTATTAACACTTTGCTTCCAAGTTTAAATGCTTCATTAATATCATGAGTTACAAACAGATATGTTTTCTTTGAAGTATTATAAATCTTTAATAACTCATCTTGAAGATTTATTCTATTTATTGCATCAATAGCACCAAAAGGTTCATCAAGCAGCATAACATCTGGATTAACTGCTAAAGCCCTAGCAAGTCCTACACGTTGCTGCTGGCCTCCTGATAACTGAGCTGGATATCTATTTCTAAACTCCTTTGGCTCAAGCCCAACAAGTTCAAGTAATTCATCTACTCTTGCTTCTATTTTTTCCTTAGGCCACTTAAGTATCTTTGGAACAGTTGCTATATTACCTGCTATGGTCATATGTGGAAACAGCCCAACTTGTTGAATTACATAACCTATTTTTCTTCTAAACTCTACTGGATCTTTACTACTAATATCCTCACCAAAAAATTCAATACTTCCCTTATGTGGATCATACAAGCGATTAATCATCTTAAGAAGTGTTGTCTTTCCACACCCTGAAGATCCTAAAATTGTAATGAATTCTCCATGTTCGATTTTTAGACTTACATTATCAACTGCGCTATATGCTGCTCCTTTAAATTGTTTATAAACATTCTTAAACTCTATTGCTATACTCATCTTGAATATCTCCTTCTATCTATTATTTAATAGAATCGTAATACTCCTTAGCTACTTCTTCGTATTCTTTTTTATCTACATCAACTTCTGCATTTAGTTTTGTTATCTTTTTAGTATCTAAGCTTGCACTAACTTTATTTAAAATATCAGCAATATCTGGATGAGCATCTAATACTGATTTTTTAATTACTGGTGCTAAATTATATGGAGGCCATACGTGTTTATCATCTTCTAATAAAGTAAATTCAGGTTTTACTAATTGACCTTCTGTTGTAGATGCTGGTGCAAGATCTGCTTCATTATTCGCTAACACTTCGTACTTTAACCCATTGTCATATACCTTTGTAGATTTAAAATCAAACTTTCCATAAACTTTCTCTAAGCCTGGAATACCATCTTCTCTCTTATCAAATTCACCTTGTGATGCAAATCTGATTTCACCTGCATGTTTTTGTAAATCAGAAATAGTTTTGATTCCAAGTTTATTTGCTACATCTGTACGAATTACTAAACCTTGTCCATCATTTGCAGGCGAATAGTCAAGCCATTCTAAATTAAATTGCTTTTCATATTCAGATTTAACTGTGTCATAAACTTGCTTTGGATCTGTAATTAAATCCTTCTTTAAAATCGCCAATAATCCAGTACCAGTATATTCTGGGTATAAATCAATTTCATCATTTACAAGCGATGTATGAATAACTGAGCTTGCTATATTAGGTACTCTTTCTACTTTATAACCTTTGTCTTCAAGAGCTAATGCATAAACTTCACCTACTACTGAATTTTCTGTAAAGTCCTTTGACCCTATGCGAATTGTATTTTTATCTCCACTTGAACCTTTGCTATTTCCGCAAGCAACAAGCCCTCCAAGTGTAACTGTAATTAATAACGTTCCTATGATTCTTTTAATATTTTTATTCATAATTATCACTCCCCAATCTAAATTAATCTTTATTACTTGTCTTTTAATGAGCTTATCTAAAGCTCATATGTGATTCTTTAATACTTTCACTAATCTATAATCATTAAGCGACTTAAAACTATATATTCGAATTAATATACTTATATCTAAGCAGATATTTTTCCAAACCTAACATAATTACATTTGCAAGCATTGAAAGAATTGCTACAGTAACACCACCTATTAGAAGTAAATCTGCTCTATTAAGTCCTAATCCAGTGAAAATAATGTTCCCAACTCCCCCGCCACCAATATAAGCAGCAAGGGTAGCACTAGCAATTATCTCAACCATTGCAGTTTTAATTCCTGTTAGCATAAGAGGTGCAGCTAATGGCACCTTTACCTTCCAAAAACTCTGTGCTTTTGACATTCCCATTGCCATTGAAGTCTCTATCATAAATTCAGGAATTGTGTTAAAGGCAAGTGCTGTATTTAATAATATCGGTGGTATTCCAAGTAATGCTAATGCAATAAGTGCTGGTTTAACACCTGTTCCTACAATAGGAATAAACATTATAAGAACAGCTAAGCTCGGAATAATTCTAAGAGTATTAAACCAAGTTGTTACCCATCTATACCAAACTTTATTTTTATTAGATAATATTCCAAAGGGAATCCCAACAATCGCTGCTACAAATAAGGATAGTAAACTTATTTCTAAGTGCTGCCCTATTGCCTGCAAATAATTATTCATATCCTTTTGAAAATAATCTATAATATTTTGCCACATATTCTCACTTCCCTTGTTGAAAAAGTATAATTCCTAAAATTTTTAAGTTCTTATAAAACCTTTGGTAAAAAGATTAAAAGTATTAACGTTCCTAAAAAAATATTATACGGCTCCTAAGTCAAAGATACATTGAATTGTGCTTAGGCTTAATAGATAATAATATATAATTCCTATCTTTGTAAGTATATACGACATATTCAAAATTATTATTGTAATTATTGAATAAAATTTGTAACTGTTCATCTATCTTTGATTGCTTAGTCTATCATTAATTATTAGAAACTTTCCTCTTTTCTTCCAATAATTATATCATATAACATATTTCCATGCAAACTTATGTTCCCAGAACATAAGTTTGATTTATATAAAAATATTGATTATCTAATGTTCTCTATTCATCTATTGAATCAAGCGCATGCTTAAGATCTGCTATTAAATCCTCTGCCTCTTCAATTCCTATTGATAATCTTAAAGTATCATCATATACTCCTGCTTTTTCTCTTTCTTCTTTAGATTGTCCAAAATGAGTTGATGTTGCTGAATGTACAATAAGTGATTTTGCATCTCCCACATTTACCATGTAATCAAATACTTTAACTTCTTCAAGGACTTTTCTTGCTGCCTCTATTCCACCTTTTAATCTTATAGACATTATTGCGCCTGGACCCTTAGGAAAATATTTTTTAGCTAACTCATGATACTTATTACTTTTAAGTCCTGGGTAAGCCACTGAAAGAACTTTCGGATGACCTTCAAGGAATTCAGCCACCTTTTGCGCATTAGCTGCATGTTCTCTCATTCTTAAAGATAAAGTTTCAATTCCTTGCAATAAATAAAACGCACTAGTTGGGCTTAAGTGTGCACCTAAATCAGTTAAATATCTGATCCTAAGCCTCTTAGTAAACATGGTTTTATCCAAAACATCTTTACCTATCGTATCTTTATATTCATCATAAAATTTTTCAAACTGAGGGAATTTCCCATTTAGCCAATCAAAACCACCTTTTTCAACTACAGCTCCTACAATTGTTGTCCCATGGCCTGCAAGGTATTTAGTTGCAGAATAGCAAACAATATCCGCTCCATATTCGAATGGTCTTAATAAATACGGTGTTGCAAAAGTATTATCAACAATTAATGGTATTCCATGTTCATGAGCTAGATTAGCTACAGCTTCAATATCGATTATATTCATACCAGGATTGCCAAGGCTTTCAATATAAATTGCCTTTGTCTTTTCTGTAATTACTTTTCTGTATGATTCTATATTATTTTCATCTTCTACAAACCTTCCAACAATTCCGTAGTCAGGTAAAATGCTATTTAATAAGGTTGTACTTCCTCCATATAAAGTATTAACAGCTAATATTTCATCCCCTGATTTTGCGATATTCAAAAAAGTATTAGATATTGCTGCCATTCCTGAACCTAATGCAATTGCTTCTATGCCTCCCTCAAGTGATGCTAATCTTCTTTCAAGTACCGTATTAGTTGGATTTGAAAATCTTACGTAAGAATGACCTTCTTCAGAATAATCAAATAATCTAATACATCTCTCAAAATCCCCAAGTTCAAAAGCTGCTGTTTGGTAAATTGGAACTGCTTTTGATCTATAATGTTCTGCTGGATTATAACCTGCATGTAATTGTCTTGTAGTAAAACCTAACTGATTATTTTTATATGCTTCGTAACTCATTTTAATCCCTCTCTTTTAATTTAATCACATTCAAAATATATCAAACCGTATTCCTAAACTTTTTGAACCATACTTAATACTCAATGTTTATTTAATCGCTCCCTATATAAACAAAAGCACTTTCTTTGTTAACTCAAAATATATGGTGTATCTTCAAGCATATTATTTTCTTTCCTGTAACTTAAGCGCCTTTGTAGGACACGAATTTGAACAAATTCCACAGCCTACACATTTTGAAATATCTGTTTTTATTACTCCATCAACCTTAGTAAATACATCAAAATGACATCTTTTTATACAAGCGCCACACTTAATACATTTATCTGAATCAAGTTCAATGATTTGATTTGTTTTTGGCCAAAATCCACTGCTATTTCTTTTCTCCTGGCTTCTAAATAAATAACAGCAATCTCCGCAACAATTACATATACCATTTGAATTAACTGTATGCATAAGACCTTTCTTATCAGCATTTTTTACTATTTCTTTTGCTCTTTCTTTATTTATTTCTTCTGATAAACCTCTATGTGCAAATGTATTAATTCCATTTCTATACGTAATACAGGTTTTAGTTGGTTTTCCACATTCTCCTCTAAGGCTTCTACAATCACAGTAATTTAGATAAACAGGTCTATCCTGAGTATCAATAAATTCTAACACTTTATTAAGTGGTAAGATTTCATCCTCTGTAGGCCTTACACTAAAATCAAGATCTAGCCCATCATAATAAGCCTTAAAATACCAGGCATCCATAGCAAGTTGCTCTTCCTTTGGAATGCTTCTATAAACCTCTTGCTCAGATATTGAAAAAATATCTAATCTACTATAAAAATTTGCTATTTTATATGTAGATGTTTCTTCATCTACAAGTGAAATAACACCTCTTTTATAGCTATTTTTTATAAACGCCTCTGAATTTTCATATATAATTTTCTCTATATCCTTCTTAGTAAATGCATGCTTATCCATCTTATCTACAAATTCAATTTCTTCTTTAGTAAATATCTTGTTGATGAACGGATAAGCCACCTCTGGTATTTGAAATTTCCTAATAAAATTTTGTAAATCCATAAACACATCCCCACAGCCAAATAATTTTTTTGATAGTGCCTATTGCCTAAAATAAAACAAAAAAGATCGCAAAACTCCCTAAGCAGTAAAAGTCCAAAAAAGACTTAACCACCCTAAATTTCTACGATCTCTAGCTTTCTAGTCAATCATTTCTTATTTATTTTTATTAAGCATATATTATAATTATATTTATTTTTTAATTCATACTAATTTTATACGATTACTTTTTTTTATCAGTATATTCTCTAACCTATATTTTGTCAATAAAAATTTTGGTTAGAATTTACTTTATAAAATGAATATGCCATACATCTGGATACATTAACTATATCTCTTATGCAACGAAACCCAATCAATCATATTGCTATTTTTACATACTCTTTTTATTTCATTTCTAACTTCCATTAGCGCAAATCCAAGTAAATTTTCCCCGCGCCATAATTCTGGATTTTTGATATTAACATCCTCCTCAGACATTTGTATTCCCCATACATTATCATATGGACTTGCCTCTACTAATATTTTATCCCCTGTGGAGAGAAGAAATGTTTTTAATCTTTCATTTTGCATGAACTTATTATAATTTCCATTTATGACAATTGAATATTTAGCTTTATTCCAAATTTCTTCATCAAAACCTCTTACTTTACGTCCAAAGCTCTTTATTTCCTTAGGATCATAACTATTCATAATTTTTTCTTCTATTTCTTTGTCTCCAAAAAATCTAGCTTTTTCTGCCATCATATATTGTTCCATAAATAAATATTCAGTATGTCCAATATTGAACCTGCTCTTCCACCACTGGCTAAAGCAAGACTTTGTAATCCCCCCATCTTTTTTAGGATGATGCCCCCAGAAATAAATATATTCCAAGTTCTTTCTATCTTTATAATCTGAAATAAGGTCATTTAAATCATATTCAGGCTTGCCATCTTTTTGCCAAGTGTATGTCCAATAATTATTGTATTCATAAATATTATCTTCTCTTTCCCATCTTTTAGGCTCTGGAAACATTTCTTTATACTTTTTCTTCTCATCCTCTTCTAATTTATTAAACCATAGGTAAAAATCTATAGCATATCCTTCACCATATCCCATTCTCCATCCAATACTTCCATTTGGGATTTCAGGATACATTAACCATAGCGGAGCCATTAATAGATTTCCATTTTTATTTTCCATAATATCTTTCTCCTTACATCTCTGCTTTTATATAATAAAACATCACTAACTAATTCCTCATCAATTGCATTAGCGACTTTTCCTCATTGTTCTCCATTATTAGTATATAAATTTATATTATCCTTTATCTCAAAGCTGATAAACTCTCAGTTGGATATCTTTAAATCTTTCTTGATTAATGCTTATCTTATTTATGTATAGAACTAAGAATTCTTTTTAATATAGATCTTTATAGCCTTAATTAATAAGACAAGAGCATATATTCCTAGCACACATAAGATTAATACTAAAATTCTAAATATAATCCCTAGGATTGCTTGTACTATTAGACTACTCATTACACACCTCCTGTAATTATAATTTGTTTTTCATACAAATCATTTTCTTTTCCGGAACACCAATATCATTTGCAATAACATCACATTTAGTCATTAAAAGAAAATAGATCTTTTTCTTTTCTTCACTCAAACATTCATAGTTAGCTTGCCCTTTAGCAATTACTACATCAGCCTTTTTATAGACTTCTTTAAACTCATGACTTGTCCTATCTAGAACCGTTCCAAGAGAGCCATCCCCATTATCAATAACCTCTGCATATTCATCAATTCCTACAGCATATGCGTCTTCAGCTATAGAGTCATTTACAACAGGTTTACCTCGTACTCCAAAGAATATTTTAATATTAGGATTTAGTTCTTTTATTTTTTTCAAAAGAATCTTGTCCATACATATTTCTCCACAATTATCACCTAAGTATAATAATGTTTTTGAATTTAAAATATCTTTCGCTAGCTCTTTAGAATCATCTATTGCAAGTTCTAACTGCTCCATTTTTTCAAAATAATCAAATATATCCTCTAATAATGTATTGTGAATAGGATTGAAATCTATGATATTACCAACAATGGCATACCTTACTGCTAATTGAAACGAATTTTCATCTTGCTCAATCTTCCTTTCAAATTCAGGTAACAGTTTTGAAAATAATGTATTATAGTAATTTCTAGTTTCTTTATATGGATCTTGATTATTAGTATGTTCTTTTATCATGCCAAAAATTTCTCCAATAATTTCTGGTGTAGTTGCCTCAAAATCCATTTTACTGAGATATGTAAAAACTTCCTTCAATAACTCTTCCTTATTGTTAACCCCTGTAATATTTGCCACTTTAATAACTTGGTTGACCATACACGGCAAGCATTTATAATGTATTTTCATAATTGCACCTCTTTATTTCTAAATAATTTAGCAGTTTAAACTACCCTACAAATTACAATTTATCTTTTAGCTAATGATAGTAAATCTTATAAATACCATTCTGTTTAATTATAAAAAATGTATTTCATTTATAATTCTAAACCCTATCTTTTGATTATTAACCCAATTGATATATGAATAATTTAAAGTTTAAATTATAACAAACTTCATAATTCATATAAACCAGTTACTTTAAAGAATTCTCTAATATACTAAAAATTATTTTTTGTACCGTTAAGACTTATCTTATATCCTAAATTTACAATTAAGTTATATAATATGTTTGTTTTAGATTTTCTTATTCTCTTATAAATAGATTTTAAAGAATAAAACTCTCTCCTAAACCACATATAGCCTTCAAACAGCTCTTCTGCACTCATATTTTTAGGAATAAAAGCTACTCTAGTTTTTCCATTGTAATAGCTCCAATCCTCTGTTATTAATCTATTTTCTTCTTTTAACTTTGAATATACTGGTGTTTTAGGGAGAGGAGTTAATATACTTACAGTAGCTCCATCTATTCCTAGCTCATTGCAGGCATCAAGAGTTTTCTTGAATACATCCTTTTTATCTGTATCAAATCCAAATATTATTCCTGCTTGTACACAAATTCCATTATTATGGATTTTATCTATCATGCTTTTATATTTATCTACATCATTTATACCTTTATTTACGCTTCCTAAACTATCCTGTGAAAAAGATTCTATTCCTACAAAAAAGTATACACAGCCAGCCTCTTTAGCTAATTTTAATAATTCATCATCTTTACATCTCTCTAGCGTTACTTGTGCTGCCCACTTTTTATTAATTTTTTTCAATTCTATCAGTAATTCTTTCACAAAATTTATATCCCCAAAGAAATTATCATCCCAAAATACAAAAAACTTACTTTTCATGGTCTTTATCTCAGAAATAACTTCTTTAATAGGCCTTGTTCTAAACGGCTCACAATAAATTTGCTTTAAATTGCAATAACTACAATTATAAGGACATCCCCTCGAAGAAATAACTGCCCCTTTTGTAAAGTATCTTTTATGAATTAGATCTCTTCTTGCTATTGGCATATTTTTTAGATTAGGTACTTCTTCGCAAATATATTCTGGTTTTGCTTTATCCTCATAGAAATCTTCTAAAAATTCTGGCCATATAATTTCGCCTTCTCCCACCATTATATAATCACAATGTTTTTTTACCTCTTCTTGTAATAATGTTGCATGAGGACCTCCCATTACAACTTTAATATTCTTATCCATAAACTTCTTCGATATATCATAACAATGGGCAGCATTTGATGTGTTTACCGTTATTGCAACCAGATGAAATTTTTCTTCAAAAGGAACTCTTTGATTATATTCATCAACTAGAGTTATTTCATATTTATTTTCATCTATGAAAGCTGCTAAGTAAAGCATAGTTATCTGAATAAAATTGTTAAATTGATTTTTTCTAAATCTATTTATTTCCTCATTCTCAGGTGTTATTAAAAGTATTTTTTTCTTCATACCAAGCCCCCCCATATCTATTATCAGTTGATGCATGTTTCTTTGTTACGATTTTTTTCTAAATGACTTTGGAGTTCATCCCAATTTGGCGTTGAAATATTTGATTTTTGCTTTAATATATTGAATGCATCACTCAACATGAACATCTCATTAACTGCTGACATAGCATGATCACTTATTGCTAGTCTTCCCATAGGTGTTATCATAGTAATTTTCAATAATAGATAGAACATATATGATTTCTTTCTAACAAAATTTTCTTCATTTCTAGGTAAAATGGAGTAACCAAGTGATTCTAATACTTTATATCCTTCATCAATTGCTTTTATAATTTGATTTAAAAGTTTTTTGCTTTTAGCAACTTTATGTAAATCTCCATCACATGCATATGAAGCATAACAAAGAGGCATAATTAGAGCAATATGACTTTTAAGCCACGAATCCATATCATCAAAATAAGTTAATTTATATTTTGTGTTTTTAAAAGCTCTATCTATAATGTTTTTCCATGATAAGTTACCATCTAGTCCACCTAACTCCATTTGTCCGATTATACGCACGCAAATAACTTTTCCATTTTCACGTCTTCCGCCAGTACTTTGGAACCCAAAAGCAATATTTTTTTCATTACAGCTATTTTTTAGCATATAATTCTTAATTGCATGGGGATCTGCATTATTACCAACAAATATAATATTAGAACTTTGATTATTTGAAAGACACGGTAATATTGAATTTAAATGCGTATATTGCATTACCACAAATATTATTTCATACACTTCATTTGAAGGAAGAAAATCTATCACTTTTACTTTGTCAGTGGTAGTTTTACACTGTATATAATGGCGAATAACAAGTCCATTGTTCTTCAATTCTTTAAAACGTTCGTTTCTAGCAAGTAATGTAACATCATTGCCTCCACGTATCAATACATGAGCCAAATAACTTCCTAAAACACCAGCTCCATAAACTAATATTTTCATGTAAATTCCCCCATTCATAATATATTAGCTTCTCACTATAGACGCCGCACTATTAAATCTTCAAATAACATTTAGCTATAACTAACATTACAGTAATCAAAAAATGATCCTTTTTCATTACATGCCATAAAAGCAGATTCTATAAATCTATTGCAATTATATTTCTATTATAGCATTTTTTAACAATATAACATTATTAGACTTCTAAATATTATACTTTCTGTTTTATTTGCCATTGTCTATACCTCTTCTTCAACGTAACTTTTAACTGAATCTATAACAAAAAGTATCACATATCATATGATACGTGATACTTCAATTTACTATTTATTTTTATAACTGTATACAATAATTTATTGCCCATTGCTATACCATTTTTTTATGACTTCTGTACTTTCTTGACTTGGATAATAATGTTTGTCATTGCTTTGTTCACCCACTGCAAATATAGAAAATCCTAAAAACCAAGGTTCGTCTTGAAACGCTCTTCTATAGGCTTCAAAACAATTGGCTTGCTCAACGTTATTAATGCCATTATTCTTATATGGATTCCAGTTCCATGGCTCATATGATGCGTAATCAAATTTAGGAAAACCAAGTTCTCCAAAGAAAATAGGCTTATTCCATTTATCATAGAAGTTTTTTATTTCTTGTTTTATATTTTGGTGTCTAACTTGTCCATTAAAATCTATCTGAGAATTTTCTATTGCGCTTGTAAGATTTCCAACTGTATTTGTAGGATTATTTGTAAGTTCGAAATAAGCTGCTATAGAAATAAAATCAACTTTTGAAAATAACTTATTATTTAACTTGTTATTATATGCAGTAATACTGTCAGGAGCCCATGAAGCAGTATCCCATTTATTTGTTCTGTATGTTACCAATCCTTTATAATATGTTCTAACGTAATCTATAATATCACACCAATTGCTTTCTTCTGATTCCATGTTAACTAGATTACTTCCTATATTTAGGGCTGTTACATTATATGGCACTGCAATATCAGTTATCAGTGTCTTTAATATATTGGTTTTCCAATTTAAAAAGAAAGCATTCATGTTATTAGGTTTCCATTCAGTTTCAGCCTTTGTCCCCTGCTCTATCCAAGGATATGGCTCTAATATTACATTTATATTTGCATTTGTATTCTTCAATTGTTTAATTAAATCAATTGCCTTTTCTTCACTTATTTTATCAACTATCATATTACTCGAAGAAATATTATCAATATCTATCATTACAGGTATATTTAAGGTATTCAATTGAAACTTATTTATATCATTTAGCACTTGTTCAGTATTATAGTCTGTTGATAAACTACCTGATTTAATCTTCTTCCCATCAATTGTCCATCCGATTTTAGAATTTGATGTTTGATCATTTGTAAGAGTTGCTGCTTGTACATTAGATGAAATAATAAAAAAACTGATGAAAATAATTGCTATAAAAATTATATTTTTCAGTTTGTCTACTGTTTTGCAATTGTTTATATATTTCATGTATTTATTTCTCCCCTAACTTTGTGCTTTTATAAGTTCTATTTAACATTCACCCTTGTAAATATATTCCTATTATAACACAATTTAAGGTAACACATCAGTCAATTCAAAAAACATTTTTATTTGTTATGTAAGCTTTACAGATTGCTCCACCATATGAAAATAATATCAAATCTTGCTCTCTCTTTTATTAATTTCATCTGTTATTAACAATTTTGAAATATACATTGCATTTATGATATTCTTAAGGCGAGTATGATGAGATGTACCTTCCTCAAATTTTAGTTTAGCTTTTTCACATTTGCTGATAATAGAAGCTACTGGTGGTAGTGCTTCCATTAATTCTTCTTTTGTATATTTATCCACAATATCTTCATCTATTATTAATGATTTTGAAATATATAGAGCTTTTAGCCTATTTTTAAGAAGAGTATGTTGTGAGGTGCCTTCTGCAAATTTTAGCTTCGCTTTTTCACAATTATTAATAGTTGAAGACACAACTTTTAGTGCATCTACCAATTCTTCTCTTGTGTATTTTTCCATGGAATTTTACCTCCTAAATATCCTTTTGGTTTATATTTTTTACTATAATGATTTTTCAAAACACTTCAAATCTTCCCATATCACATTTTGAAAATGAAATTTTGTTGTACCTACATAAACATATCCAATCTTAGGATATAGCGTTGCAGCTGGGATATTGCCTTCATAAGTATCAAGGCGAATAACTTTATATCCTTGCTCTTTAGCGTATTTCTCAATAAATTCCATCATTATTTTTGCTTTACCTTTGCCACTTGCAGAAGGTCGAATACACAAAGTATGAATGACCATAATTTCGCTTGGTTTTGCCTTTGTAACCCACGAAATATTGTCATATTCTTTGGGTTGAATACTATTAAGTACTACGCATCCATATATTCCGTCTTTGTCTTCACCAACAAACATTGTATTATTATCAATAGCACTCCTAGCATAATCAACTGTTGGATAAAGCCCCTTTTGCCAATTTGTATAAGACACTGTTTGTTCTTCATAATCCAAAATCTCATTATATATATTTTCTATTTCCAAAATATCATCTACAGTAGCAACCCTAACCATCGTCTTTCTCCTCCACAAATCACTATTTTTTCTTTCACTTATTATAACATATCTTCTAAACACCACACTTCTAAATTTTTAAATATCATTTTATACCTTACCTCATAAATACTCTATATGTGAAATAGAAATTTTGTTTATAAAAATAGAGCAGCTTTAAGCCACTCTATAAGATTATTTATTTAATTATTGTTTATGACTAAACGCTTACTACAATCTTATTTTGATTTACACCAGATCTACGTAAAAGTTGTTTCATTGCTTCACTCTTTACATAAAAGTTGGTATTTTTACATCCACCAAATGCACTCATTCCTATTTGAGTTACACTGTTAGGAATTGTCATGCTTGTTAAGTTAGTGCAACCTGCAAATATACTAGGTTCTATAGATGTCAAACCACTTGGAATGTTTGCACTTGTTAAGTTTGAACATCCGATAAATGCACTATTTACTATACTTGTTACACTATCAGGAATTTTTATCTCTGTTAAGCCTATACACCCTTCAAATGCTCTGTAATCTATGGTTTTTACACTATCAGGAATTTCTATGCTTGTTAGGTTTGTACATTTACTAAACGCACTATCTCCTATAATTATTACACCACTCGGAATTGTATAATTTTTATCTACTTTTGCAGCCGGATAACATAGTATATTAGTTCCGTTTTTACTATATAACACTCCATTAACACTTTTATAACTTATATTATTATCATCTACAGATATATTTGCTAAGCTACTACAACCTATTAATGCTTTTTCCCCTATAGATTGAACGCTTGTTGGAATATTTAAGCTTGCCAAATTTGCACAGCCATAAAATGCAGAGTCTTCTATGTTTGTTACACTATTAGGAATAATTATAGTTTTAATATTATTGTGTTTATAAAATGCCTTATTACCTATACCTGTTACTGCAACATTATCAATTTTATCTGGAATTACTACATTGCTGTCAGAACCTAGATATGCTACTATTTCACCTGATAATTTGCAAAAAGCCCATGCCCCATTTATTGTGACATTTGTAAATTGACCATCATCATTTAATCCAACTTTATCTCCAAAATCATTCGGCTTACCATGATCAATATATCCTTTTGAATCAAAAAAATATAAATACCCACCTATTACTCTGAAACCTTCAACCCATGAGTTTCCTTCTGTATACCACCAGCCTTTTGCATCCTGTCTCCATTCTGCATTTGCTCCTATTGGATTTAATGCCAATACTGAAGCTGCTACTAATGTACTAGCTATTACTTTTGTTAATTTTAATTTTTTCATATTTCTCTCCTATATCCCCTAAAACTTAATAAATATTAATAATATATTAAATTTTACCATTCCTATAAATAATTGTCTATAAATCTCTTAATCCTTTATAATAAATATAATAATCCTACTCGCATTGTCACACTTTAAAGCTGCATAAAAAAATACCACATTTTCTAAATGTGATATTTCAATTTGTTATCCACTTTTGCTTGTACATAATGATAAAATATCATAAAGATATAAGTTTTTTAGCAAAATCTTTTGCATTTTGAAGATCCTTATCATTTGGCCTACCTTTAGCGATTCCACCGATTAATTTAAATGGTCCAAAAGTATCATAACCCTTGCATGCAAAGCTACCAACAACATTAAACCCTTTTTCTTTTAGCTTTTGTTCAACAAAATCATTATATTTGGTTTTACCCTGTCCACTCGTAGAAAAAACAAACACTTTTTTATTAGACAAAGTTGGTAACTTGTCAATTAGCTCAAGAATATTTTTATGTAACTTCCCATAATAGATTCCAGAACCAAAACCTATTAGATCATATTCATTTAATGTATTTATCTTTAAATCTCTTGTTTCTATTATATCAGCATTTATAGATTCGCCCATTACCCTTGCTATTTTTTCCGTATTGCCATGATGTATAGATGAATAGATTAATAAAACTTTCATATTAATATCCTCCTCAAAATATATTATAAACCAATTATAACATATTTTGTAAATATTCATTTGTTCTGTTTTCATATATATTACAATTCACAATGCACATTTTACAATTACGGCTAAAATTCTTGTAATATTTTTAGAATTATAATGAAGAATTATTTTTGCAACATATACATTGTGGTTAATAGTATTTTAATTTAAATATTATTATATAGATTTATTTTTAAAATATCTTCTTCTGTATCCTTCTTCACTTATACTTTCAGTTAAAAATTTATCGAGCTGCCAGGTAAAAATATTGTTATCCTAGTACCAATGCCTTTTCTGCTTAGTACAGAGAAATATCCTTTATGTCCATCAACAATCCATTTTGCTATAGATAATCCTAACCCAGTACCACCGTTCTTTCTAACTCTTGCTGTGTCAGCTCTAAAGAATCGCTCAAATATATGTGGTATGTCCTTTTCATCCATTCCTATACCATTATCCTGAATTGAAAAATAAGGTTCCCCTTTTTCATTTATTCCTGTTTTTAGCATTATAACTTCATTTTCTTCAGTGTACTTAGCTGCATTTTCAATTAATATTCTAGCTGCCTGCTTAAGTAAACCAATATCACCCTGAACTATTATTTCTTCCGAACTATAGTATTTATATATGTGCTTTTCATCTATCATCTTCGACTCTTCAAGTACTTCATTCATCATATCATTTAGTAAAAACTCTTTAGGGTTAATCTGTGTTTTACCATTAATACCTCGAGCTAAAAATAACAGCTGTTCTACTAGATTTTTCATATTTTCAGATTCACTTTTAATGGCTTCAATAGACTCGTTTAATACACTTTCATCATTTTTTCCCCAACGATCCAGCATATTAGCATAACCTTGAATTACTGAAATTGGAGTCCTAAGTTCATGGGATGCATCAGAAACAAACCTTGCTTGTTGTTTATAAGAATCTCTCATTCTTTCCAAAAGATTATTTATTGCCTCCTCTAATCCATGAAGCTCACTATCCCCTGTATATATTCTTTCATCTGAGATTACAGGACTAATTTTAGAGATTGCCTCCTCAAGATTTTGAAACTTTTCTTCATCAAATGTCATATTACTAAGTCTGCTTGCAGTTTCAGCTATTTGATCAAGAGGTTTTAGCGTCCTTCTAATTTTCATTGTTCCAAAGATGATTTCCTTTAATAAAAATATTCCCTCTATAATAGCTATAGATTGAGCTACCCTTTGAATTATATATAAATAACTACTTGCATCTTTAATCATAGTTTTACCGTTATCAAAAACTACTGTATATGTGGAACTTTCTATGGGAAAAAAGACAAATGTTCTTTTGGCATTTAACAAAAATTCTCCATAGAAATTAATTTCCAAATCAATGCACCAATATCCAATAAGAAAGAGTATTAAAAATATATCAATCCAAAGAAACTTTGAAAATAGCTTTCTTACAAAAATAGAATTCAATTTTATTGCAATAGATGTAACATTTTTTGATTTATTAACCTTATTCATCTTTAATAACGTATCCTACCCCACGCACTGTGGATATTATCTTGGTTTTAAATGCATCGTCTATTTTTGTTCTTAAAAATCTTATATAAACATCTATTACATTAGTTTCTCCAATATAATCATAGCCACATACTTTTTCCATTAGTACATCTCTAGTTAATACTATGTTCTTATTTTCCAATAAAATTTTTAGTAAAGTAAACTCTCTGTTTGTTAATTCTATTTCTGTATTATCATACATTACCTTATGTCTCATCTTATCTAAAGACAATAATCCGCAACTTATTATATCTGTGTCTCTTTTTTCAATAACAGTCCGCTTTTTAAGAGCTGTTCTTATTCTTGCTAATAACTCTTCTATTGCAAAAGGTTTTGTTATATAATCATCTGCTCCTGCATCAAGTCCAGATACTTTATCCATAACAGCATCCCTTGCAGTAAGCATTATAACAGGCAAATCTGAATTTTTTCTAATTCTACGTAATACTTCTAATCCATTTATTTGCGGAATCATTATATCAAGAAGTACTAAATCTGCTTCACCCTTCTCAGCTATTTCAAGACCTAATCTTCCATTGTCCGCTTTTAAGATTTCATATCCTTCATGTAACAATTCTAACTCTACAAATCTTGCAAGCTTCTCATCATCCTCAACAATTAAAATTTTAACCATTTTTAAATCCCCTCTTTAATTTACCTTTTATCTTTTTAATATTTTCTGATATTAACTTAAATATATGATTAATCTTATTCACTTCTCTCCTTTTTCCTGATAGTGAAAATTCAAGATCAAAGAAAAGGCCTACTATATATAAAGGAATAACAATACCAAAGGAGAATATTAATAAAAGTATAATCACTGTAACAGGAATCCTAAGAAATACTTTATTACCTTTCTTTATTTCAAAGAAAATATTATTGCATATATCTATTATTTTGCATACTTTTACAAAAATTCCTTCAAAGGTATTATCCTTTTTTGAATTATTATAATTATTCCCTTGATCCTTATTATTAATTATCACGCCATTTTTATGATTTTCCTTATATTCATTAGTATAAAAGATATTAACAGAGGGCTTTTGAACTTTACCCTTTTCTTCCAAATAAACAAACGCATCTAAAATGTCCCAGTTTGACTGCTCAAGCGCAATTTTTGCTTCTTCATAACTTATATTAGCTTCGTTTTTTAATTTTTCTACAAGCTTATAATCTTCCATAGTAACCCTCCATATCCATAGCTATCGGATAAAGTGAAACTTTCCAGGCGGAGCATACTCCAGCTGAATTTAGTTGAACTTATACCCACAAGGGGCACCTAGTGTAGTAGCGTGCAGCCGTTATCTCCCACTAGAATAAAATAGACTGTTAAGGATGCTAGCTATCTGATAAATTATACCATTTAATCTAATTCTTTTATATACACAAAATTAGAGGCCTCGAATAATTTCAAAACCCCTAGTACTGTACTATTAGACTACTCCTATCCTTTATAGCTTTCTTTAAAATCACTTTTTATATTATCTGCTGATTCTGAAGCTTTATCCAAAATATCATTAACCTTATCAGTATTAATATCAGGACCTGCTATTGAATATTTATATCCAAAAAATAAACCAACTAATAATAATACTGAAACAGGCCAAAAACCGATTATTAACAGTAACGCTGCTATCGTAAGTGATATCTTTATTGGCTTTTTATTTTCCTTTTTCATTTCAAAATAGTTTTCATTACCTTTGCTTATAACCTTTCCTATAAACTTAAACATTCTACCAATAATTTCTCCAATGCCCCCACTTTTCTTTTTATGATTTTTCTCATTTTCTTTTTTATTTTCTTCATTATTATCTATAGCCACTTCTATAATTGTATTGGCTCCATTATTTTCAACTTTTCCTTGTCTTTCTAAATAAATTATAGCATCTAAAAGATCAAAGTCACATTCTTGCAACACTTCTTCTGCTTCTTCATAACTTACTTTAGTCTTTCCCATTAAAATTTTAATCATTTCATTTCTTTCCATATTAATCATCCTCCAAAACTTTGTATTGACTTATCATGTTTATATAGTACTTAGAGAAAATTAATCTAAAATATAAGAAAGATTAAAATCAGATTAAAATTGCATAATTTTTTATAATAATATGATAACAGACGTAATCAGCCAAATAATTATATCTTTCATTTTGCTATACTAATACTTAAAAATATTGTTAATTATATTATATTTTCTATAGCCTGTACTGCTTTACTTGTCCCTCCTAGATTTAATAATTTTTCTCCTGCTTTCTTAGAATTATCTGCATATATATTATTTGTACTAAATTCATTGACTATTTTCTTAATCGTTTCTGCATTAAAAATATTTGTTTCTAATGAGACACCTGCCTTCAAATTAGATATTGAAGCCGCATTATACTTTCTCTCAAATACATTTCCAGGGCATACAATTTGAGGTACGCCATATATTAAACCCGTCATAATACTATTTTGACCACCATGGTTCATATAAGCTATGGCTTCTGGCATAAGTTTACTAAAATCAAATCTTTTATCTACATTAATATTATTTTTCTTGTATGGTTTCACTTGTTCTGTTGCAATATATATTTGAAAATTAGTTTGCTCAAATGCTTGCGTTAAAGTGTATATAACTTTCTTTGGTAAAATTGTCCCGTTGCCCATGTATGCTATAATTTTATTTTTATTATGATCTTCTGATCTAAAATTAGGTACAAAAAATGGACCTGTAAAAACTAAATTTTCATCATTAATGGGTTCTAACTCATAGGAGCTTGGAACTATTTTTAGATCGGCCCAATTAAATATATCAAGTGCTGATTCGATTGGAGGTAGTTTATTTTCTTGAATAAATCTTTTAACTCCTGTGCTATATTCAGGATTAGAGGCAAAATACTTCGAAGCAGGATAACTGAATCCTGTAACAACTTTAATATTTTCAAGTTTTGAAGCAACAATAGCCGCAATTCTAAATTCGGCATATACCACATCCGGCTTAAAATCTAGTATTGCCTTTCTTATACAAGACACATCTTCTGAAAAATGCTTGTATGTAATTGCTCCAACAAAATGAAGCACCTGTTCATAACTATTAACCTTTTTCTTGTTTTGAATTCCAAGTAATTGTCCAATTTTAAACATTCTTTTTCCCAAAGACATAGGCATTCCAAATGGTGATGGAATTGGCGCATAATAATTTTTTACATTTTCTATTTTTTTATAATTTATATCTTCTGCTGCGCAAAATGCAACTTCATGTTTTCTTTCTATTAATTTATTACATAAAGCTGCTGCTCTTGAAAAAGGGCCACTTGTCTCCGCCATTGCTGCCATAGGTGCTATTAAAATTTTCATAAATAGTCATTCCTTCTTATATATGATATAGTATTCTAATATTTTATACTTAATAAACTTCTTATATGAATAATTTATTACCTCTATTATTTTCCATCCATATTTTCAATATTTATTTGATTATATTCTGCCAAACGATGCTATCATCATAATCAGATCTTCTAGCTATCTAAAGCAATTTGCTTTTTACAAAAGTCTTCTCTCTTTTTCAATTCAATTTTTATTTCATCCTCAATCATTTAAAAACACGCTCCATAAATTTATTTATACTCTCAAAACTTTTCTCTGCTGATATTAGAACATGTTCTCCTATTTTAAATAACGTAAAAATCTATGTTTTCTTAAGGTTGCAGCCTTCAACCCCGCATTATTCAAGCATATTCTGAAGAATATATATTCTAGTATTCTTCAGAATAAATATGGCTTAGAATATATATTCTTCACCATATTTATGGTAAAGAATATTAGAATACAGTGGTGCTTGTGAATCGTTTTTGCTTAGAAATAAAATAATAATCGTAAAGCTGATCTATGCTTTAGTGGAAGAAAATCCCCCAAAACTTTACCTAGAAAGAAAGTAACTGTAATAGTAAAATAAAATTATAACGCTGGCAAAAGCTGCTACTACTTATTGCCAGCGTTAATTTAGATATCCTATTCATTACCACATTCTATCTAATTATTGATCTTCTAAACATAAGAATATGATCTTTTTATTAACTTATAAGAAATTGTTCCGCTACTACTTTATTTTCAAGAGCATCTTTTACTGCACCAATTATACCTTTAGATGAATATGTAGCACCTGAAACAACATCAACATCTGTAGACTGTTTTTCTAAAATTTCATTTATTACACCCTTTTTGGCTTTACTGTAATAATCCCAGTCATCCTGCTGCTCTAGTACAGATACTTTAGTAATCTTGCCATCACTAACTCCTACCTTAACTTTTATATTACCCTTATACCCAGCACTGTTACCAACATAATATACAGAACTATCAGCTTCTTCTTTTTTTGGCGCGGTTGTTTCTTCTTTTACTACTGCCTCTTCTGATTTTATATTAGTCTGCTGCCTGTATTGGTTTATACAAAAAAACATCAATAATACACCCAGAGAGCAGGCAATTTTTATATTACGTGCTTTACCTTCAACCATCCCATATGTAAGGGTATTTTTCTTAGGACAATTTTTAATACATTCGAAGCAGTTTATACAATTAAGCGAGTTAACTGTTTTATTGCAGGTAGATATTTTAATATTCATATCACATGCTTTATCGCAGCGCTTACAATTAATGCAGGAGTTTGCATCTCTTTTTATTGTAAACAACCTCAAGTAACTAGCTACTCCATATTTTGCTCCTTGAATACAAAAATATTTACAGAAAATTTTATTATAAAATAAAGACAAATCGGCAAATCCTAAAATGCTTACAAACATAATAATTTTAGCTGGTTTACCCGTTAGAATTAAGAACAAATTAGATCTCGCATCAAATTTTAATAAAGAACTTATAAAACCTATAGAGAAAAAAGTTACTAAAACAAATAGTACATATCTAAGCAATCTCAATATCTTATCAAGTTTATCTGGTATTGTTTTCTTTTTTATTTTGAGCTTCTTTCCTACTGCAGAAGATAACTCTTGTAGTAAACCAAAAGGACACAAATATCCGCAATAAAAGGAGCCACAAACTGCCGCTATTATAACTAGTATAGTGGCACTATAGCTAAAATTATTTATAAACATTATAGTTAATGGGAGCGCTGCTATTAATTGAATTATCTTTCTTATTCCGATTTTTTTTACATTTACTTTCAAGTTATTTCTCCAACTTTCTAATTATTTAGCTTTTAATAATGCTTCTAAAGTACCAATTCTAACAGCTTCACTTGATAAAGTAGCACCAGAAATAGTATCAACATCTGTAGATTGTTTTTCCACAATTCTATCTGCAATAATATCAAAAGCTCCATTAGATCTATCATCTTGAGGAGTTGCTTGATTAGCTTTTACATTTGATACTTTGCCATCCTTAACTGTTACTTTAACATTTACAGGACTTTGCATAAAACTAATTGAACTGCCTTCATATTCTCCGTCCTTAAGTTCTTTTAAATCAGCTACTTGTCCACTTTTAGCTTTCTCTGCCAATTCTCTATAAGCTTGAATTTGAGTAAAAGATGCTTTCCATTGTCTCATTGCATACTCGTTATTATCTTCAAAACCTTCAAAATATGCTGGATTTTTGCTATCAACACCTTCTTTACTTATTCTATCTGTTAATTGTAAGACTTTATCATAATCTCCATTTGAAAAAGCATAAGCTGCCGAACCTACATTTGAAGTTGCAGTCTTTAATTTGTTCTTTTCCTTAAAGTTATCTGGATTTGATGCAAATTCAAAGGTCTTATATGCTTCTTCTTTATTACCTAAAGTTCCAAGTGCAAATGCTATTGTTGAGGCATCGGTTGGGCTATCATATTCAATATCTTTATTCTTAGCCTTAAATTCTTCATCATATCCTTCAACTGCTAATATCTTTAAAATCATAATTTTTGCATTACTATCTAAATTTAAGTCTTTCTTTGTATTTTTTACTATCTTACCGTCTTTTCTAGTTTCACTAACAACTGTATCAGCTGGTAAGTCTATTACTTTTGTTAAATAGTTGTATGCTAACTTATATTCACCTACTTTCAAAAGACTATCCCCAAGGTTATACATCCAATAGTAATATGAAGGAGTCTCTTCTGATGGTTTTGTATTTTCAATTAAATAACGTAGCTGCTTAATATTATCGTGAGCACTTTCAAGATCAATGGAAGATCTTAATTGGAAAGTTGCATATTTCACATCCTCATCTATATCTACTGTACTTGGCTCTGCCCACTCTGGCCAAACATTTTCTTTTTTCTCCCAAGCTGCAAAAGTTGGTTTTGCAGTTGATGATTTTTCGGCCGAATTGAAATTTGCACAACCTGTAAACACGCTGCTCCCAACAACCAATAGTGATATTAATAATTTGCTTTTCTTACTAAGCATAAATGACCTCCTAAATAATAAAATATGTGTTTAAGCTATCAATTTCATTGATTTACTTAAAAGTAATGTATTAAAATAACGCCATTAAAACCTTTTTATCTTTTCGTCTTAATATAAAATTTTTATGTAAATTATTTATAAGATTAAGATATAAAAACTTTACTACAAAACAATACCATAGTTGATAATGATTTTCAATATCTTTTTTCTTGAAAACTTTTTGAGTCTCTTAGCTGACTCTCCAATACAAAAATACAATTATATAAGTTGCATTAAATATTTTATAAAAAATTATCAGCAGTTAAATTTTAAAATTAACTGCACTCCAAAGTTTTTATTCGAACTTATTTAAATCCCAAATTTCTTTTTAAACACATGAAAAATAATAATATGTCTGAAACTTCTATGATTACACTAATGTAAATCCCTCAATTTTAAAGAAAATAAAATCTTCCTTTAAACCTTTTGTAACATATATTTCTTTATCTTTAGTTATAAATATAGCCTCCATGTCTTCTTGGTTATCAATTAACTTAATTCCATCCTCAAGTCCTAATATAAATATAGCTGTGGACAATGCATCTGCAGCTATAGACTGCTTTGATACTATAGTTGTACTCATTAAAAAAGACTCAGCAGAATAACCTGTTCTAGGATCTAAAATATGGTGATATTTTTTATTATCTTTTTCAAAATATCGTACGTAGTCTCCAGACGTAACAACTGTTTTATTTGCTGCATTCACTGCTCCTAAACATTGCCCTCTTTGAAGCAATGGGTTTTGAATACCAACTCTAAAAGGATCTCCATTTGGCTTGTTACCAAGAACTGCTACGTTGCCTCCAAGATTTACAAAAGCCGATTCTACTCCATATTGTTTATATATTTCAATTGCTCTGTCAGCAGCATAACCTTTTGCAATAGCCCCCAAATCCACGCATTGCCCTGATTTTTCAAGTTTTGATGTCTTCAACTCATTATTTATACTTAGGTAATTATGCCCAGTAAGTTTTAAAGCTTCATTAATTTCTTCTTGTAAAGGAATTTTTTCACTACTAGTAAAGATTCCCCATAGTCTAGCAAGTGGAGCTATAGTAATATCAAAGCTCCCTTTACAAATCTCTGAATAATGTTTCGCTTTATTTAATACAAATAAAACTTCATCACTAAGCTCAACTTCATATTGGCCAGCCGCTCTATTTAATTTACTCACTTCGCTAGATTCTAAAAAGAAACTCATAAGCCCTTCTAATCTTTTCATTTCATATTCAACTTCAATTGCTGCTATTTTTGCATTTTCTCCGTAAACCTTCTGACTTATTATTGTGCCCATGCAAAAGCTTTCCATTTCATAAAATCTATCCATAAAAATATCCTTTTGTAACTCTATAATACTTTGTATCAATTGATATTTCATATCAATTGATAAATTTTATCAATTGCTCCTTATTATATACTGTTTTGCTATTTATCACAACGGTTTATTAGAAATTTTAATATGGACATGATATGACTAGGTAGTTAGAAGTGCTTGTGACGAAAAAAAAGTAGCCACTACTCATATTTAGTTGCTACCACTTCTATTTAACTTATTTATTTTTATAAATTGTCTGCTTTTTTAGATAACGCTACTCATTTACATGGATAATCAAACACTTCTGCTAATTTTAAAACAAGCTGAGTATGACTAGTCAATTCTTCATACCCGTCGTTTTTCAGGCACCACTTAATTGCAGTCATAACAAGTGCTGCATATAAGTCTGATATATAATCTAAAATTTCAGGTGACTTTTTATTTTTTGTTTCATACTGGTCATAAAAGCTTCTCTTTAAAAAATTAGACATATCATCATACAGATGAATCGTATCTGTATGAATGGTAAAAAGAGCTAAAATTTCTTCTCGTTTAACAGATAATATGTGATATAAAGGTTTTATAACCATAATTGCATCTTCTACATTAGCACAGTCAAATCGATCTTTTACACCAGTTTTTAGCAAGTCAAATACTTCATTGCAAAGAGTTTCAGCTAGTTTGTATTTATCTGCATAATGCTTGTAAAATGTAGAGCGATTAATCAAAGCCTTGTCCAATATATCTTGTACTGTTATTTTGTAAAAGTCTTTTTGCCCAAGTAAATAAATAAAAGATTCTTCTATGTTTCTTTTTGTCTTTATAACACGCAAATCATTTTCATTCATATGTAGCTCCTCCATACCATTATTTAAAGAAGTTTATATAGATAAACAACACTTTGTATAATTTTTGTAGTTTAAGTGCATAAACACTTAGATATTGATGTTTGAAGCATTAAAGTAAATGAGTAAAATAAATAACAAAGGGGGAATGAAAAATGAATGAATTAAAATGGTTTGTATGGCTTTTTCCGTTATTATTTATTGTACACAATATGGAAGAGATTATTATGGCAAAGCATTGGTGCAAAAAGAATTTAAAACAATATGTCCGACTTCCTATAACACCCTTTGGAGGTACAAAAAGTACAGCTGGATGTGCAATTGGTGTATATGAGGAATTGATTTTGTGGATTATAGCTACTATCATTGGTAATATTAGTGGATCTTATGGTTTGTGGTACGGTTTACTTGTAGCAAATATCGTTCATCTGATCTTATTTCATATTATATTATTACCATTTCCTACCATCATTATGTCCCTGGTGAAATAACAGCATGGCTAACAGTTATTCCATGTTGCTATATTTTAAAACTTGCTCAGAATATCTTGAGATACTCTGTTATTGAAATTTCTATCTGGGTAACAATAGGAATTATATTTGCTTTCGTAAATATGAAGATATTGCATAAAAACATCGATAAGTTGCCTAAATTGGTGGAATGATCATACTTTAACGGTATGCATTCCCGTTTACAATAATATGTACCCAATTTGACAATCTTTAATTAAACGTTGTTATAAATATGTGCTTACTGATGCTTATTATTCCATCGCATCATTTCAACAAAAATAAGGTATAAATCTTTTCCTGCCTGAGATAGTGAGTATTCAACATGTGGTGGAATTTCGTTAAATTGGGTTCTATCAACTAAGCCCTTGTTTTCTAGATCTCGAAGTGTAGATGTGAGCATTGTATTAGTTATTTCTCCTATTTGTTTTTTTAAATCACCAAAACGAATAGAATCACATTTCATTAACTCAAAGAGCACTCGAATATTCCATTTTCCTTGGAAAATCTCTAATGTTTTATATGTCCCACAACTTTTATCAATTCTTACATCTTTTATTTGTTCTTGATACTCCTTAAATGTTATGTCTATCATTTATTTTATTCTCCTTTGGTTTTAAAAGTCAGTACGCTTAAATATACTTAGTCTATATATTCTGCGTACTTGTGCTATATATATGATCTAAGTATAATAAACGTACTAAAGAAAATCAAGGAGTGATACAACTATGAGTACAACAATTTATTATTTTTCCGCTACAGGAAATAGTTTAAAAGTAACAAAGGATTTAAGTGAACAATTAACTGATACTAAGATAATACAAATCTCTAAAAAAAGCATTCCAACATCAAAAGACACTCAATCAGATAAAATAGGTTTTGTATTTCCAGTATATAATTTTGGACTACCTGTGATTGTAAAAAATTTTATAGAAACATTGCCGATTGATAAACATACCTATGTTTTTGCTATAGCAACTTGTGGAGGAATGGTAGGTGCTGCTCTTAATCAAATAAAAAAAATACTAAACAAAAAAGACATTAATTTAGCTTCATCTTTTTGTGTATTTATGCCTGGCAGTGATCAGCTGATGTTTCCTACCGTTTCTGAAGAAGAGCAAAATAAACTTTTCAACGATGAAGAAAGACAGATAAGTACAATAGCTCTTGCTATAAAAAGCAAGCAACATATTAAATATACGTCTAATGCTATTATGAGTTCTGTTTACAACTTACTATACACTGCTACCTTTAGGCCAAAAGGTATGGGAAAGAATTTCTGGACTGATGAAAAATGTATAGGATGCGGTTTATGTTCTCAGATCTGCCCCGCAAATAATATAGTTATGCACGATAGAAAACCAAAATGGGAGCATCAATGTGAATCATGTCTTGCTTGTATGCAATGGTGCCCGCAAAAATCTATACAATATAAAAAAGCTACTGTTAAGAGAGGTCGCTATCACAATCCTCAAATAAATGTAAGCGAACTCATTCCCAATCGTTAAATTAAGCACAAATCAATATTTTACTAAATGTAAACTGAAAGTATACGTTTTAGCTTGATACGTATACTTTCAGTATAAATGAATCTTACTAATTAATTCGATACTTTTCATTTCGAAGATGTCCCAAACATTCTATATAAATTTCAATGATAAACTGCTATTATATTAAAATAGATAACTAAATTTTTATAATCTAAATTATTAATATAATAATAAAATTTATATAATAAGGAGCGTTTTCAAATCATGAATATATATAGTGAGTATGTCATTCCAGAATCGGATAACATTGAAAGATTACTCCAAACAAAAATGACTCGATTAGCACACCTACTATATACCTGTGCTCCACAGGATGGTGTTTTAACTCTGCCCATCTCTGGTCTATCTATCATTCGTTATTCAGGAACAGAGATAGATTGTCCAAAGACTTTCTATTTACCTTCTTTAAGTATTGTTGCTCAAGGAGCAAGGTCTATCTCAATAGGTCACGAGACATACAAGCTTGATAAATCACAAATGTTAATGAATCCAATCACCCTGCCAATTTCTCTGCAAACTATGAAGGCAACTAAATCTGAGCCTCTCCTTATTATAAGGCTGGATCTTAATCCCGAGCGTATTGCTGAGATTGTTCCGAAAGTATATTCTGATGGTCTGCCTGAAATAAAACAGTGGTGTGCTGGACATGTTATGAATGCAGATATAAGCATTATTGATGCAATGATAAGGCTTTTGGAGTGCTTGCAAAAACCAGGAGATGTAGAATTCATTGCACCACTGATTATGGACGAAATTCTAATTCGCCTACTTCGCAGTTCCGCTGGAGTTCATGTTGCGGCCATGGGATTTGCAGACTCAGGAGTACATCAAGTGTCAGATGCAATAGCTTGGCTCCGTAAAAATTTTTCTCAGTCAGTTAAAGTTTCAGACTTAGCCAAACTGACACATATGAGTGAATCCTCTTTCTATAATCATTTTAAAGCGGTCACTTCGATGTCCCCTATGCAATATCAAAAAGCTCTGCGTCTACATGAAGCGAGGAATTTAATGCTGTCCCAACACATGGATGCGACCACTGCCAGCAGAATGGTAGGTTATGTTAGTAATTCTCAATTTAGCCGAGATTACAGCGCTTTTTATGGAGCTCCCCCTAGAAAAGATATAGACAAATTATATAGACAACCCCAAAAAACATATTAATCTAAAATATAGCTTTGAGTTTATAGTAATTGATATGATTTTTGATCCACAAAAAAGAGACTCCAATCACTGCTTTATCATGCCTGCTGCCTATGAGCTTGCGGGCTTTCTTTCTATTTAATGAAGAATATTCTGCTGGTTTAACACCCTCAGTTTTCTAATGTGGCTGAGAAAAAATAAAGATCTGGAGAAAAAGGCAAATATTCTTGTTATGTAACATTTATAATTAATTTAGTCTTTGAACCGGTACTAGCCTATCATCTTGGAATGTCATGCTGGTTCGAATACTCTTTTAATTTTGAATTGATATTAGGAGGTAATAAAAATGAAAGTTATAGCTTTTGTAGGCAGTGCAAGAAAGGACGGAAATACTTCAAAAATAGTTGATGCCATTTGTTCCGGCATTAAGAAAAATGGACATGATGTTGAAACTTATAATTTATCAGAACTTGATAATAAAGGCTGCAGGGCTTGTGGTTTATGTCAAGCAAATAAAGTGGAATATTGTTCTATTAACGACAAGATGACTGAACTTTTACCTAAGATAGCTGATGCTGATTGCATTATAGTTGGAACACCGGTCTATATGTTACAAGTAAGCGGTTATACAAAAAATTTCCTCGATAGACTATTTACGTTCTTTATAGAATCCAATCATACCACAAGACTTTTACCTGGGAAAAAGTATATAACTGTTACATGTAGCGGTGCATCTGCTGAAGCATTTAAAAATGTTACAGAATATCTTAATCAAATTTTTGGCGGCTATAGTCAAATGGTGAATGCAGGTAATATCATCGCAGGAAATTTGCAAAGTAAGGATGATATCCTTAGTCAACAAGAAATGTTAAAACAAGCTGAGGAAATAGGGCAAAAACTAAACTGATTGTTGTAAAACAGAAGAAAATCATCATACCATCCAAGCATGTCAAAACTTCTAGACAAGTTTAAAACAGCCCAGCACCTTATTCTTGCAGGAAATGTTTGTTTCTCCCGAAGCATCGCGGAGAAGCAAACAACTTTTCCATAAACAGTTTTCAAAAGATTAGTGAGTCCGATAATAGCTCATTAAATTTATATATATATGTTGCGATTCACAATGCACATTTCACAATTACGGCTAAAATTCTTTCAATATTTTTAGAATTATGATGAAGAATTATTTTTGCAATATATATGCAATAAATACATTAGGGATTATATTTTAGCAGTTTCTCAGGACAATTATCTTTAATGCAATCATAGGTATATGTAGCAATCAAAACAGAAAAGTGCATATCCTTATTTTTTTCTTCTATCTAAAAATGTAACATCTAAAAAAGCCAAACCAAAGGATAAACTCAAGGCATGAGAAGCAGCATTAAGTATGTCTACATTAGGACTTTTAAAAATGTAATCAAAAACGCAATTAAGCGCAAAAAATGTTGCAAACTTAATAGCAAATTTACTTAATACTTTTCTAAGATAATCCCATTTCAATTTTCTTGCATTAAATAAAGTAATTATAGGCACATACAATAACATAAATAGAGCAAACACAGCATAACCAATCACAAATTTTAAAGCCATACTATTATCTATGTTGCCATAAACAATAATACATGTAATTATTGTACATATAAAAAATATTAAATAAATAACTTTGGTAAAGAGTAATGTTTTACTCATATAATCACCCCAATACTCTATATAAAGACCATTAATTTACTATAACGAATAAGTTATAGAATATTTCTGTAAAATCCACTTTTAATTTTTGCTTTAAAAATTATTATATAGTTTTACAAGCTTATTATTTGCTAGAGAATTCTACAATTTCTACTGAAGCTCTGGTTCATCTCCTACTATTTTATAGCTGCGTTCTTCAACAACTGTTCCATCCGATTTCGTCTCTTTAAAAGTTATTACATCATATCCATCAGTGCTTTTACTTTGAGATGTTTCATAAATTAGCCTTACACCATTTTCAACACGCTCTTTTGTTCCTATCCAATAAGGACAGTGATTTAGAAATGAATCATTCTTCCCCAAATATACAAATAGTTTATTTTCTGCTGTAACATTAATATTAGGACGTTTCTTTTCAACATATTTTGAGCTCACATCAGCAGTTCTACCAATTTGTTTTAGGTATTCTTTAGCCTCTTTCTCTTTTGATTCTGCAAGCTGCGAATAGCTTTCCTGACCTTTTAAAACCTTGTCCCATAACTTCTCTGGAAACATCTGTTTTATAGAATTTTCACATTCTTCTCCATCTTCAGGTTCTTTATATTCGATTAACGAATAACCACCATTTGAATTTTCAGAAAATGTCATTACCGTAGGAATAGCTCCACTTCCACTGGTTTCTGTGAAAATTCCATTTTCAAAGCCAAAATAACCAAAACTTGAAATAGTGTAAACTTTCGCGATATTATCTTTTTCTTCAACATCTAAAACTATGTGCCCTTCTGTAGCCGCTTCTCCCCTTAGATAATTTGTCCCTCTACTTTTTATGGCTTTGCTTACAGCCTGGTCAATATTTTCAGTAGTGTTGTTATTGTCAACATCTGTTGAATTTACAATATTGCTTGATGAACTGTTTTCTTTTATTTGAATCCATGCTCCATCAGCATTTAATTCATAACCACCAACACTAGTATTTTTAGCCATTTCTCCATTATCATATAAATAATACCAATTGTTTTTATCTTTTACCCATCCTGTTTTCATATATCCGTTGCTATCAAAATAGTACCAGTTATTATTAATAAACTTCCATCCACTTGACCATGAGCTTCCTTCTGTATACCACCATCCGTTATTATCTTTTTTCCATTCAGCATCTGCACCTATTGGAAACATTGCTAAAACTCCAACTAATATCAATCCCTTAACAATTAATTTTTCTATACTTTTTCGACTCATTTTTTTACCCCATTCCCCTTATGATTGACAATTTAAAATTTACAATTGCAACACTTTTTAAGTAACTTTTTGTTATTAGCATGATTAAGGTACTGAAACTTAATTAATCATTTTAATTTTTTTAATGGAAACAATGCAGGTATTACAACAATAACAATCATTGAGTAAATCACAATCCCAAAAGCACTTATTAAACGAAAGTTACTATCTTCAAAAATAGGCATGGCAGAAACAAAGAATGCCATTTGTACAAAAAAGCTCCACCATGGCAGTTTACTTTTACGAAAACAATATGGACATGTGATACGTTTTGTGAAACGAGAATCACCACCAACTTTTTTCCAAAAAGTAATGGTTTTAAATTTACAATGCGGGCATTTAAACATAACTTTCACCTCAATTACGTCAATATGTAATCTAATATAATATAAAATGTCTAATTTTGACCTCCAACTCTAATACTAACTAATTTACTAATACTTTTACTTCCATTTATGCTTGGTGTATATGCAGGTCTAAATAAAAATATAATAAGAGCTAATATAATTAAAGCGCTTACTCTTTGAATATTTTTCTTTTTCATATATTTTCTCCGTAACAATTTCTTATATTGCGTCAATTTGTACAAATTCATAATATAAAAAGAATTTAACCAAAAAATTTTATGTGTTAAAAAGAAGAAACATAGCAGCAAAATAAATTATTGGTGCTAAGCTAACTATAATTGCTTTATTATATAATTTTGATTTGAATAAAAGAAAAAATGATATCATTACTGATATTAATATGACTGCTGGAAGTGAAAAAGTGGATAGGAAAAATATCCATGTATATATGCTTTCCGTCGAACCTGGTGAATCAAATGCCATAGGTGAAACCATTGCTATTACTATCGCTACTACCACTGCGATACAAATAAACTTAATAAGTATTGACATAAAATTAATTGCTGTAGAATTAATTTGCATACAAATCCCCCCAGTAGTTCAAAAAATATTCTCACAACCCAATTCCAACAAATATATTCCTAATTATAACATATATTACAAGTATCCTATTGTTCAATTTTCAAAAAACACTATTTTTACTAATTATCTTGCATTCATATACCATTTTCTAATATGTCAGTTCCAAAGCCTTTTCTCAAATCTCTTATATCTCTAAGTGGTAGCTTTCCATTTTCAAAGCCTTATAAATAAATCCAAAAGTTCCTCATCTGCTTTTCCTACAAATGCTCCTAAATAAAGTTTCTTATTATTTATATTAAAAAGGCGTATCCTTGAAGATGAATCAATTGTTTCTATTGGAGATCCAGCCAAAATGGTCAAAGCTATGATTGACAGTGTAGACCAGCAAGAGTCTCCAAAAAGAATTACTCTCGGTAGTGATGCCTATGATTCAATTCATAAAGCGCTATCTGATCGTCTTAAAGAACTTGAAGCACAAAAAGAGCTTGCTTTTTCCACTGATTTTACTGTCTAAGCCCAACTGTACGGGTTTGGAATAAAATATTAGTGTATTTTAAAATTAGCTGTAACTCATTGAGTTACAGCTAATTATTATATATCAAAAATCAATATCAATATATTTCTTATTAGATTTTTATAATCAAATATCAAATCATATTTTAATCTTAATTTTTCAAAATATATCTCAGTTTTAATTCTTACTTTTCTATTTATTGCCATCTATTAATTCTTTCAAACTAATACTAGGATTAGTATAACGTCCCCTGCTTTGTGTCTTATTCTTATAGTTAATAGCCTGCTTTGGACACCATTGAACGCACGCCATACATTGTTCGCAATTGTGCTTAAAACTCGGCTTTTTGTTTTTCATTACTATGTTGGAAACAGGACAAACTGCCTCACATGTTCTACAGCCTGTACAACTATCAGAAACATTAAAACCTTTGTCTTTTCTGGCATATATTAATTTTTGACCAATAGCAGTCGATATATTAAGGGGCTCGTTCACCTTACCCACTGGCTGCTGTGTTTTAGCTACTATCTTTTGTACTAATGCAGGTATATTATCAGTAGCAATTTGATATTTCTCTGAATTTCTCTCGTTCATTTTATACATCGCGACATAATTTTCAACCATAATAATTTTCTCTGCGAAATTAAGTGTCACACCTTTTTTTGCTAAAATTTTAGCAGGGACAGTTAACGCAACACCACTTATATTACCACATCCAGTCACAGCAAAAAAATATGCGTTTTTACTTTTTTCAAGCGACATTTCGCTTATAAATTGTGTTACTCTTCGTGGCAAATTCAAGGCATATGTAGGATATACAAAACCGATATAATCGTACACTTCATTGCTGTCATGTTTCCCTTTACCCATGGATACCAACTTGCAATCCGGCAATGCCTCAGCTATTTTTTTAGCTACCTGTAAGTTGTTTCCTGTTCCTGTAAAATAATAAATAACACTTTTCAATTTCAATTACCTCCTTATTTGTTATAATAAATATCATCCATATAATTATTTTGTATAGTTATTATCAAAAATCATGTACAACCACCAAAAATATGTCCAATATAGTTATGACTAATCGTAATTGCTCGCGCAAACTCTGTTAAAACTCTGAGCAAGTATTACAAGTTACATTAATACATTCTTGTAACTTATGATGCTAATATAACACACTCGACTACAAATTACAATATACTAAATATGTAACTTATTATAAATTTTATACTAAGAATATTTTTCTTTTTTCAGTTTGACCATGCTTTTATAAAGTATAGTCAAAGTATTAGACTGCAAATAAAGTCCTCAACAATTCTTCTCAGAAAGTCAAGGACTAAAAATTTTAGCTCATCATATTTGGGTTTTGATTCATTTATCTTGTACTATAATATCTTTAATATTATTTATCCCGTATTTTATACTTTTCTATTGGACTCAACATCATAAAAGCATCTTCACTTACTATCTAATCACTATCATTGATATCTCCAATACTTCCTTTGTTGCACTCTTTTTCAAAACTGATTAACTATAGATATGAAACTCAAATCCATCTTCTGGTTCTCCTACTTCAAAACCTAATGTTGCTGAAGCCTTTTTCTTAAATAGTTCAAACCACGTATTCCATTCTTCTTGCTGCATTTCAACATAGAATTGCAAACCACTAGGTTCAACTGAAGCATTAATCATTCTTTTGTCATTATCTTGTGCATACCAATAATGAATTCCATCAATAAAACCACTCCATCCTGGCATTTCAGAATATAATTCAGCTAATTTATCCCATATATAATCTGGTGATGAGTAATGAATATTCAAATTATGATTGTGTATTTCCATAAGAAATTCTCCTTCATTTTTTTATGCTGCAACTTGCCTACTCAATACTAAAATAATCCCTGTTATATAAATAATGTAAAGTTTTCTTTGTAATAAATAAAATAACCTCACATTCATTAAGCTTTAACGTTTAGTATTCTGAATTAAAAACACCTCAAGTTTATTTAAGATAATATATACGACCACTTCTATACAACTTATCAACTTGATATATAACTTCTATACATATATAGTTTAAGTAATTACTAGATTTAATATAAAAATTACAAGAGCTAAAAATTGAATCAAAAATGATATTATGCTTTTACCCTTAATTCTTAATATTGAAGAAAGAGAAATACTTACTACAGAAAGTACTGGCATTATAAGTAAGATATAATCTCGTGCATTAAATGTGTGAGAGTTTGGCAGCTCGGACATTGCCGATAATACACATAAAAAGAGGCTTACTATTGATAATACAATATATACACTTATTAAAGCCAGGTTAAACATTCCACCTATTTGATCAATGGCCTTATCTGACCAGTATCCTCTATTCTTCTTTTTAATAATAACAACAGCAACTACTGGGATTATCATGAATATTAGGTATAAAAAAAGTCCTATCATTTTTTTATTTTAATTCCTTTCTTATTAAAAATCAGATTAGTTAGCTCAACCATGTTAATATATTTCTACTTAATTTATCTGTTTCCCTTGTTATTTTACTAATAAGATAACAATACTTAGTAAATTATAGTAACAATAGATATTTGATAAATGTAATTTCATATCTATAGATATGAAACTCAAATCCATCTTTTGGTTCCCCTACTTCAAAACCTAATAATACTGAAGCTTCCTTCTTAAATATTTCGAACCATTTATCCCATTCTTCTTGTTGCATTTCAGCATAAAATTGCAAACCACTATGTTCAACTAAATCATTAATTATTCTTTTGTCATTATCTTGTGCATACCAATAAGGTGGATTTTTTCATTAATCTGCATAAACAATTACTCAAAAACTATACTTTAATGCAAATCTTATTAAATATCGATTTTTGAGGAGACTTCAATAACAAAATCTTTAAATATTTTTGCAGAAGGAATCATATATCCATTCTTCAGCCATCCCATATGCACTGTTCTATAACAGTAAGGTTCTTTTATTCTTAGTACTGATAATCCATCAGTTATTAAATTAGGGGTATCGGGAACTATAGAAATACCAAGACCTGCACTAACAAAACCTGTTACAACCATACTGCTCTCACTAGGTTTCATAGATACTTTGGGAATAAAACCAGCACTTTTAAAAATAGAACACATTTTTCCTTTTATTCCTTCTGAAAAAAACACAAAAGATTCTTCTTTTAAATCTTTTAGTAATACTTCTCTTTTATCAGCAAGGTGATGATTTTTAGGTACTATTATAACAAGTTCCTCATTTTTTATAGGAATTGACTCGATTTCCTCATATTCTTTAATATCTCCGAATTCATCATAAAAGCCTAAATCAAACTTCCCAGCCTTAAGGCCGTTTAAGATATTGGAAGTTGATTCAATCCCAAACTCGAATTTCGTATTTGGACTTTCCTTCAAAAAATCACTTATAATCGAAGGAATAAAATGTGTTCCAATAGTGTAAAGGGAAGATACGGAAACTGTACCTGCCATAGGATTAATTATATCCTGTAATTCCTTTACTCCTTCATTTATCTCTCTTATTGCAGCATTTGCACGTATTAAAAACATATCTCCAAAACGGGTTAATCTTATATTACGACCATTTTTTTCAAATAATGGTACATTTAGCTCTTCTTCTAATTTTGAAATAGCTTTACTCAAGGCTGGCTGTGTTACGGAAAGCAAATTAGCTGCTGATGTAAAATTCTGTGTTTCCGCTACAGTTTTAAAATATTCTAATTGCTGCCAGTTCATAAATGCACTCCTTAATTTATAATATTTTAAGTTATAAAGCATTAATAGTAATCTATAACTTTTAGTTATTGATTCAATGAAAAATATTAATTAGACATATGATATACATATTGATATCATTATATTACTTTATAAATTACATTTAACTTTTTATAGATTAATTATAAATTTAATTTATGTATTAGTCAAAGGTGATGATGTTTTTTTATTAAGCAAAAATCTTATATATTTATTACCATTTAGTAAATATAAAGATTAAATTAAAATGTCTTTTAAATTGAAAGGAGAAAAACTATGAATGAAATAATTCAAAATATCTTAACAAGAAGAAGTATAAGAACTTATAAAGAAGATCAAATTTCTGATGCGGACTTAAATACTGTTTTAGAGGCTGCCCAATTTGCTCCAACAGCTATGGGCAAACAAGGCTGGCATTTCACAGCAGTTCAAAATAAAGAAAAGATTGAAAAGCTAATTTCTGCAATAAAAGAAGCTATGTTAAAGTCGTCTATAGAACAATATAGAAAAATGGGTGAAAATCCTAATTTTAATCCATTTTATAATGCACCTACAATAGTCATTACATCTTATGATAAAACTTTACCTACAAAGGAATCTGATTGTGCTGCTGCACTTCAAAACATGCTTTTAGCTGCTCATTCACTTAATATTGGATCTTGCTGGATTCATATATTAGCTATTACTGGAGAAGATCCTAAAGTTAAAAGCGTACTTACAGAACTAGGTGTTCCTGAAGATTATGCAGTGTTTGGTACTGCTGTTTTGGGCTATAACAGTAAAGAAGAAACTAAAGCAGCACCTAGAAAAGAAGGAACTTTTAATATAGTAAAATAAAACTCTAATCTGGTTTCCTTGATAGTATCCTGCTATGGTAAGGTAAACTCCCAGCTAAATGTAGAAACCAGAATCAATAGATACTCTTCCGCCAGAAATGGCGGTTTCTTTTTTATACTCCCAATTCATGCAAAGTCATTTTTGAAAATAAAAATAGATGAGCCCACTAGTTACGTACAATATCTCCAAATAACTACGAATATCTTAATACGTTGACACAATAATTTACTTTTTTCATAATATCAATGCTAATTAAATTCACAAACTGTTTCCACTATCTTAAGCCTATACCAATGAAATGTGATGCAAAGATAGGATACCACCTACGTTTATTGAAAAAATAACCATTGCTATCAATCCAACTTTATAATAAAAATTACAGAGCCATCTGCTTTTTACAAAAGTCTTTTCTCTTTTTAATTCAATTTTTATTTCACCCCTAATCATTTAACAAATGCATTCCATAATTTTATTACTATATTAAAATTTTTCTCTACTAATATTTAAGACGTATTTTCCTATCTTAAACCACATAAAAATCGAACTTTTTAACCAAACAACCTTCAAACCCGCATTATTCCAGCATATTCTTCAGAATATTAGAATATCAGAATATATATTCTAGTATTCTGAAGAATAAATATGGTGGAGAATATATATTCTTTACCATATAAGAATATTGACTAAATGTTTTGAGCTTGTTTTAAATATCTCTCTAAATTTTACAAAGCCTTATGAAAATTCTTGCGCCCTATTGCTTATTAGCTTAGTACATTCATAAAAATAAAAAAGGAATACCAAAAGCTCTTATTGCTCTAAGTATTCCTTCTAATTATATTGGTGTATTATCATAATATACGTTTATTTTTATTCTTGCTTCTCTATAGGGTTTCTCATTGAAAATTTGAAATGTCTCAATCAGATAAATTTGATACATATTTGTGAAATTTTCATAGTCATATGGAACAAATATGTATTCAATTTCGCCCAATATGCACATAAGCTCAACTCTCAGTTCAGAGCCCCTATATAATAAAACAATTACAATCTGAATCTATACTCTAAAATATATCCCAACTAGAAAGCAGAAACATTTTTATGCAGCAGGCATTTGAAAATAAGCTGTTAAAAGTTCTTAAGCAGAGAACCCGAATCTTTGATTTGGTGAGAATCGCTTACTCAGCGAACGAACGTGAGTCGAGTTTCCGCTAGCGGTTGTTCTACTAATGCTTGTCACAATGAAATTGGGAACAAGCACTAGTGATGCAATCTGCAATTTAGTACTTTCAGCGAAATTTTCATAGTCCTGCGAAATAACAATGTTTCTACTTTTGGGGGATTATTACATAAGCTTAAATCTAATGTTGTTTATCTAGGGTTTCTATTTTTATCTTTTAACTAAAGGAAATGCAATAACATCCTTTATTGTATTTGATCCAGTTAGAAACATTATCATTCTATCAATACCGATACCGAGGCCTCCAGTTGGTGGCATTGCTGTGTCAATAGCTATAGCAAATTCTTCGTCCATTGGACTTGCTGTTTCTAGTCCTCCTCTTAATTTTTCAGCTTGGTCATGTAATAATATACGCTGCCTTAATGGATCATTTAATTCTGAATAAGCATTTCCAAGCTCTACTCCATAGGCATATGGTTCAAATCTTTCAATTAAATCTGGATTTTCTCTATGAACTTTACAAAGTGGTGATGATTCTTTTGGAAAGTCTATAACAAAAGTAGGTTGTATTAATTTCTTCTCGCTATATGCTTCAAAAAGATTTGTTATTAATTCTCCTTTAGAAGCCTCATTTATATTTAAACCTTCATTTTGTTCTTCAAGCAAAAGAGAATTCTCTTTAATTTTACTTATAATTTCTTCTTTAGTGAAATTCTCCACATCAATTCCTGTATCTTGTTTTACAAGATTGCACATAGTTTCTCTCTTCCATGGAGCTTTAAAATCAATTTCTTCTTCACCATATTTTATTTTAGTAGAGCCATTAACAGACATAAACACATATTCATATATTCCTTCCATAATTCTCATCATATCTTCATAATCCGCATAAGACATGTAACATTCCATTAGAGTAAATTCTGGATAATGTGTTCTATCAATTCCTTCATTTCTAAAAGATCTTGCAAATGTATAAACTCTTTCTATTCCTCCAACAATAAGTCTTTTTAAATATAATTCTGGAGAAACATTCATATATACTTCTGAGTCTAAATCATTAACAAAAGTTTTAAATGGTTTTGCTTCTCCTCCACCATATTTAGTGTCAAGTACAGGAGTATCACATTCAATAAAATTCATATTATTTAAATACTCTCTAATTACAGTAATTGCTTTAGAACGTTTAATAAATCTTTCTTTAACGTCTGAATTCATTATCATATCTAAAGATCTATGTCTTTGTCTTAAATCTGAATCTTGAATCCCATGATATTTTTCAGGAAGGGTTCTTATCGATTTAGATAACAATTCAAATTTGTTTGCTCTAATAGTTATTTCTCCCGTCTGAGTCTTAAATACAGTTCCCTCTACCCCAACAATATCGCCGACATCGATTAATTTTAAGACATTGTAATTTTCACTTCCAATTAACTTTTTACTAAAAAATATCTGTATATTTCCTCTTTCATCTACTATATTAGCAAAAGTTGCATTTCCCATTCTTCTAAGAAACATTATTCTTCCTGCTAAAGAAAACACTTTACTTTCATCAATAGTATCAAAATTATCACATATCTCTTTTGTATAAGTTTTTTTGTTAAAATCGTAATTATAAGGATATGGATTTATTCCTAACTCACTAAGTTTATTTAACTTTTTTATTCTCTCCACTATAAATTCATTTGCATTTGTCATTATATTTTCTAATTCATTTAGATTTTCATATTGCTCATACATTTTTGTTACCACCTTTACTTATTTATTGATTAATTCAGGCATATAAAAGAAAATAACACTTTCAATTTTGCCTTAGATATTTTATATCAGGTAAGAAAGCGGATTTACTTGTTATTCTTCTGATATTGCCTTAATACAAATAAAAAAAACCTTCACCTCCAAGATTTCTAATCTTGAGGACGAAAGTTATAAATTCGTGGTACCACCTCAGTTTATGTATGCGTTGCCGTATACACCTCTTCAAGTACATCAAAAATGAGATACTCTATACCTATAACGGGGTATTCCGTCACATCCTACCTCTATTAAGTGAAACTTGATTCATGCTGGGTTTTTATCCCCATCTAAATTCTAGTTTAACTTATACCCTCAATGGGTATCCTGTCCAAGAGCGTGTAGCCGTTATCTTCCACCTATATATGAGAGAGTATTACAGATTACTAGCTATCGGATAAAATAGACTCAGTGTGCAGCTCCAAGACCTTCTTCAATAAAAATCCATTGCTCAATCCCACCATCTAGAGCTCTCTGAAAATGAACTATTTTATCTACTCTTCTTTTCATTGCTTTTAATACATTTTACAATAAAAAGCTGTTTTTGTAAATATAATACGTAAAACCTCTCATCATAGTATTATATCTTCTACATGTGATACCTTATTCAAATAAATAACCTATCATTTTTTCAGGATTCTCTAAAAATTTTCTTGTTATAATATAGTTATCAGTCTTTTTATACGGAGCTTTCGTAATTCCATCATCATCAATAACAAATATATCTGCACCTGGATATGCCATTAATATGGGTGAATAAGTTGCAATAATAAACGGTGATTTTTTCTTTACAAGTTCATTAATAATAGTAAGCATAGCCATTTGTTTTACTGCTGACAATGCCGCTTCTGGTTCATCTAAAATATATAGTCCATTTCCACCAAAATGATTGGTCATGATAGTAACTCTTTACTATATCTGTCCGTTTTATATATATTCCTAATATATTTTCTGACATTCTCCTTAATCTCATAATATTCTCTATTTCAAAGCTTTGATTACTCCGAGTATTCCTTTTATTTTATTATTATAATAAGTGATTCTCACATTTCTCCTCATAAACTTTTTTTCTTTCTTCACTAATAATTTCGAAAGCATTAGGAGATTGATACTTTTCAATTTTTGTACGAATATGATCTAGATTTTTATTAAGAGCATTTATTTGGTTTATAATTACCTCTTGATGTTCTAAAAGTAATTTTTCTCTTAGATCTATAGTGCTAGCACCTTCCATACATAAGTCTATGTACTTTTTAATATCTTTAATTTGCATGCCTGTGTTCTTTAGACAACAAATTGTCCTAAACAGGCCTACATCTGACTCTGTAAACACTCTGTTTCCCGCTTTATTTCTTAGAACAAATGGCATAAGTCCTTCTTTATCATAGAAGCGAATTGTGTATATGGATATATTAAACATTTCTGATATATCTTTAATACTATAAGTCAATTTTTAAATCCCCTTTAAAATTTATTTTCAAAAAAACCTTGACCTCGATATAACTCTAGGTATTAACATGAGTATAAATCATAAGACTTTAATTTTCAAGCGATTAATATATGCTTAGTTGAATTAAAATTAATGACCAAGATAATACTCTACTTTCAAATTTAAGTAGAAGAATAACTAATAAGATATTAATTCCTAAATGATTAATAAATATTTACTGGAGGTATAAGAGATGTCAAAAACTGTTTTAGTGACAGGTGGCACAGGTTTTGTTGGTACACATATAATTTTTCAATTATTGCAAGGGGGTTATAAAGTAAAAACAACCCTACGCTCCTTAAAGAGCAAAGATAAAGTAATTGATACGTTAAAAGTTAACGGTATAACTGCCTTTGAAAATCTCCAATTTGTTGAAGCAGATTTATCAAAAGATGATAATTGGGAAGAAGCTATGAAAGGTTGTGAATATGTATTAAGCGTAGCATCACCAGTATTTTTTACGATTCCAAAAGATGAAAATGAAATGATGCGCCCTGCAGTGAATGGAATAATTCGTGTGCTAAAAGCTGCTAAAAATGCTAATGTTAAACGTGTTGTAATGACTTCAAATTTTGGTGCAGTTGGATTTAGCAATAAGAACTCAAATATTGTTACAACAGAAGAAGATTGGACAGACCCAAATGAAAAAGGTTTATCAGCTTATGAAAAATCAAAATTATTAGCAGAACATGCAGCTTGGGATTTTATAAAAAAAGAAGGTGGCAATTTAGAATTTGCTACCGTAAATCCTGTTGCTATTTTAGGACCTTCTTTAAGCAATCACGTTTCAGGTAGCTTTGGGCTTATACAACATTTATTAGACGACTCCATGAAGGCAATTCCTAATATACCATTAAATATTGTTGATGTTCGAGACGTAGCTGATTTACATATTCGTGCAATGACAAATCCTAATGCAAACGGCCAGCGCTTTATAGCATCATCAGATGGTCAAATTTCTTTGCCTGAAATTGCAGAACTCTTTAAAAATAGTAATCCCAATATTGCGAATAAAGTTCCTACAAAAACCTTACCTAATTGGATTATTTATTTTGCAGCATTATTTAATAAGCAAGCAAAAGAAGCAACCCTTCTTTTAAGGATGAACCGAAATGTGAGTAATTCAAAGGCTAAAAAAATTCTAGGTTGGAAACCCATTGCAACTAAAGAAGAAGCTATTCTTGCTTCACTAAAAAGTATGATTGAATATGAAATTATAAAATAAATAAAGTTTTAATATTATTAATTTAAACAAAAATACTCTTGCCTAAAGTTTTATTATAAGCAAGAGTATTCCCTATTTAATATTCTAATTTGACTTTATAGAAGCGCTATCTCATGTTTTTCTTTTTCTTCTTGTATTATTTTAACAATATCTCCGCTAATAAAATGAAGATTATCTTGATTTTGAAGTTTTTGAGATGTTGCTACATATACTTTTTTATTTTTATAATCATTATGCATATCTTGGTCATAGCAATTTTTACCCATAACTACTATATCTATACCTTCTATGAATTTGTCAAAATCAAATTTATTTTCAGTATTTAATGTATTATCTCCATGTCCAACTATCCAATAATATCCACCATCTTCTGAAGCTATATATCCATCAAGACTTATTGCCAGATTTAAAATTATCTTTCTTTTCACATTAAAGCCTCCCTAATTGTCTAAGATATTTTGATTTTCACCTGTTTTATTGTTATTATTGTTTGATATACAATTAATTATAAGTCATAATAATTGTCATGACATATAATATATTAGAAAGAAAATAATGGAAGAAGACAAATTAATTGTTTGCATTTATTATTTCCTTCAATGTAACATTTTGATTAATAAATCTAGTTTTACTTTTTTCCTTTTTAACTCTTATTGCATTATGTGGACAATTATTAGTACATGCCAAACATCTCTGACAATTGTTCATAAATACGGGTTTCTTATCTACTTTTATATTATTTACAGGGCACACTTTTTCACAAGTTTTGCAGCCAGTACAAGTATTTTCTACAATAAAATTCTTTTCAAATTGATCATCATAAGACAATTTTTCAATTAGTATTCTAAGACCACTTGCAATAAAAGAATGTTTTTTAATATATTTCTTTTCTTCATTAATATCTTTAATTATTTTTTCTAAGTTCTCTTCTATCTTTTTCTTAGGTTCTTTTTCTAGCTCCTTATTTATATCAAACCCTGGAAGATAATTATCAATCATAACTATTTCATTAATATAAGAAAATTCAATTCCATTTCTATTTCCGATTTCTAAAAGATGTCTTGTTGCAGCTCCTGCATACATTCCATAAGTTGCTATTCCAAAAATATATTTACTTTTAAATTTTGCTTTATTTAGAAATTCTTCAACGATTTTAGGAACCCCTCCACCATAAATTGGAAATACAATCCCGATTTTTTCGTCTTCTAAATCATATTTACCTTCTTTTATTAATTTAGGAATTGAATAATAATCACTTCCAAGGCTTTTTGCTATATATAAACTATTACCTGTTGCTGTGAAATATAAAATTTTCATGATATCCTCCTTAAATTTCAACGTTACAATTGTAACACTTATTTGTGTATAGTATAATGTGAGCAAAAGAATATTTCAATAGAAGATAGATCAAACGTTACAAAAGAAAGGATATTGTTATGGTAAATAAATCTACTAATATACAGAATATGATAACAAAGGAAAGTATTTTTACTTCACTTATGATTTTAATGGAAAAAAAGAATTTCAAAGAAATTTCCATTACAGAAATAACAAAAAAAGCTGGAGTCTCTCGAATGGCTTTTTATAGAAATTATAATATAAAGGAAGATATTATAACCACATACCTTGATGAACTCTTTAATGAATATTCAAAGGAAGTAATGCAAAAAGAAACCCTATACAATTATGAAAATCTACGCCTATACTTTTCTTACTTTAGAAAACATGAAAAATTAATTTCTAATTTAATAAATTCCAGTTTAACTAATATACTTCTTGAAAAATGTATTGAATCTTTTTATGAGCTATCCCAAACGATTTTCTGCAAGAATTCACTTCTTCCAGAGAAGCATAAATTTTGGATTGAGTATATGGCAGGTGGATTATATAATGTATTAATTGAATGGGCTAAAAATGGTATGAAACAAAGTGATGACTATATGGCAACGACAGTTTCTGAATTTATAAATAAGTAATATAGGGGTTATCTATATTAGAATCTCTTTTCTTTAATAGTTCCAGTGTTTTCTATTAATACTTATTTATCTTCAAGCATATCATACGAAAAATCGGCCATATCTAATTATTGATTAGGATTACCAGGTTTATAGTATTCAGGTACTTTAGTTGGGTCATATCCTTCAAACATTTTATACCTCAATTTAAAATTTACACGAACTAAAAAACTGCCTAGTTATTTGTGTTTAAAAACCACTAAAATTATTTATAAATAGGTGAGTCTAAAGATTCAAGCCTAGGAATGGATATCCCAAGCCTACGTGCTTCAGCAAGAGTATCGCGCACAAATATCACATTACTTTCAGCTTTTAGATTTTCACTCCCACTAGCACTTCTCATTATTTCTCTTGGCAGCTTACCTTCAGCTAATGCTAATTTCATTACAAAAGCCACAAGACCTGCAGGTAAATTCACTGCGATGTTTATTATTGTACTAACCTTAGAGCCCTTAGCTGCCATCAATGGTGTAAGTTCCCTTAATATTAAAGCAAAATCTTTAAGGGCATTTGCAGAATCAAATAGATTATTAAGCGAACCTACTTTTGATGCTGCCGCCATCATGCTTGCGTTAGTAATTACGTGAAACCATAGCCAATTACGCATATCTTTCTGTTCAGAAATACCAAAACCTGAGTTTTTAAATAAGCGAGTCACCATATCATATCTAGATTTATTAGTAGTATTATCAACGAAGCCCATAAATATGTTTTTCATGAACCCACCATCTAATGTGTTTTTATTTATAAAAGATCCACCAGCTCCAGGGAATCCCCAAACAACTTGCTCTTTTGGAATTGATCCAATTGAGTTTAAAGGCTCATTAATAATATTATTAAATATTAAAACAGTTGAATTCTTAACAAGTGGTTCTAACCAATTTATTATAGTACTTAATTGATTATGATTTACGCTTATCATAATCAAATCAAAATCATGGTCAGATGACAATTCTTCTATCATTTTAATTTTCCAAACTTTATTTACTAAATCACCTTTTTTATTCTTTCTGCCATCTAATATTTTTAAATTCACTATATCACCATACTGATTGATTCTTCCTTTACGCACGTAAAATGTCACATCATTCCCTGCTTGTTCTAAAGCCCATCCATATTGTGTTGAAATTACTCCTCTACCTATCATTAAAATTTTCATTATATTCCCTCCTATTAAACATGTGTTGTTTAAAATATAAGTGTATGTTAATATAATATTTGATTACTCATAAAGCTACAACCAATAGATTTTTAGCTATGTTGTATAAACAACATTTTTTTAAATCTGTTGTTTTATCAAAGGAGATTAATGATAAATTATGAATGAAAAAGATCCAAGAGCAGTAAGAACTAAAAATTTGATTAAAGAATCGTTTGTCCAATTACTTGAGGAAAAAGATTTTAAATATATAACAATTAAAGATATTACAACAAAGGCAACTATAAATAGAGCAACTTTTTATGCTCATTATTTAGATAAGTATATTTTGCTAGAAGAACTTGTTATAGATTGTTTTGAAGAAATGTTACCAATAGAAATTTTAAGCGCTACAGATTTAAATGAAGAAATTATAAAGGAACTTATTTTCTTCCTTTATGAATACAATATTTCATTTTATCAAAAGCGTAAAATTGATTCTACATCTATAGCTTCTACTGTAGATAATTTATTAAAATATAAAATAGACAATCTTATTGAAAAAATATTAAATAGTATGGTATCTAGAAATGAGTTAGATTCTAAAGACACAAATATATTAGTCAAACTAATTTCCTCATCAGTATATAGTTGTGCTCAATATTGCTATTTTAGTAAGAATGATAAAGAATACAATATCGAAAAAACTATTAGCTTTATTATGAATGGGATTAAAGCTGTTAAATAAAATAATTCTCTAAAAAATGCCCCAAGAACTCTATGAAAAAGCTCTTAATGTTCAAATTTATGTCCTGAAATATTCGTCTCTTCTTAAACGTTAAAAAATTATCTATGAGAGCATATTAATATATACAAAATGCTAAAAGGTTTATTCCCGAGGATAAAAAAATAAGTGTGTTTCTGTTTACCTTAACGACCTTGAAACAGAAAACACACCCATACTTTTCTATAAAATATCCATTAACTCCTTGGTTTATCGTTCTTTCCTCTCTAATTTCTAAATAACAGATATTTCCTTAAATCAATTTTCATTTCTTATATCTTTTAATAGTCCTTCAAACCACTTTACATTTACTAAATGATGTGAATGGGAATTCTCCAACATTTTTCTAAAATATGTAGAAATAGTTTCATCATGCTCAAGAGATTGTTCTAATAAAGTAATTTTCTTTTTAGTTTGTTCAATTTGTATTTCTATTAGTTTTGTTAGATCCTCGCTTTTATATTCATCAGCAAATAGCATTGCTGCATAAAAAGATAAGTTTATATAATCTGTCTTAGATCCATACTTATACATTAATTTTTCAAATTCCTTATCTCCTAGTTCAGTTATAATGTAATTATTAGTCTCCCTAGTATTGTCTGATTTGTTAACTTTTTTAATATATTTTTTTTCTTCTAATTGTTGAAGATTGTAGTAGAATGAACCTTTAGTGAAATTTGCTATATATTTATAGTGTCTCTCTTCCATTAAGGCTAATAATTCGTATCCATAAGAACCAGGGTTTTGTTTTAATAAACCTAAAATTAGTAATGGTATCAAAAAAACACCTCCTTTATGCTCTTCAGCAAAATTATATTAACTATTATTTCATAATTATAAGATTTAATCATTGTTGGTTTGCATGAATTGAGATACAAATTCCTCATATGATATTTTTCCTAATGCAAACTCCATACTTTTTATATATATCTTTTCATTTTTAGTATGTGTTCTAGCATTATTTAAATTCAGCAACTCATCTTCGTTAATTAATGGCTTCAATACATGTTGTCTATTAGAAAAGGCCTCGAAATAACGTAAACCAAATTTTCTTTGAGAAATTGCATCAATATGAATACCATCAGGATTAGAAGTTAAACCTGATGCTGTAACAAAGAAACAATTATCTTGTTCAAAAGCAAACTTTTGTAACTCTTCATTAATGAATTTATATTCAGTGCAACTTTTCCCAAATCCTTCTTTACCTAAAAAATCTCCTAATCCACCAATGATAATTGGAATATCTAGAGCATTCAACTCTTTTCTAAAAGCCTCAATAATTAAAAGTAATTTATTATAATATACTTTATAGTTACCATTAATACTATCACTTTCTCCTTGATGCCATAAAATTCCTGTGAGCTTGCTACTTTCCATAGCAAATTTAGCTTCATTTATAGCATGTCTAAAAAGCACTCCGTCTACAGCCCACTCATCTAGTGTGCTTCCACCTTCAGCACAAGGAATTAAACCAATAGTATCTTCTTGATTTTGACGACTCCATGCATCTGCAAATGAACCAGCGAGACTTATTCCCGAAACAGGCCTGTCATAATTGATTGGCTCCGTCATCATCTGCCATCTACCATTACGCAGCATTTGTATTCTTTCATTATAAATTGGGGGTACCTCATGAATAAATCCACGCCCAGCCATATTTGACTGTCCTATCATTAAAAACGATTTAATCATTTTTTTCATCCTTTCTTTATCTTTACTAAGAAATTCTTCTGATTCTTAATAAATGTTAAGTATTTACTTTGTTTATATATTAGTTATTCTTAATATATTTACTACTAGTCTAATTAGACTAACTTCTCTTAAATATTATAGTCTAATTAGACTAATTGTCAACCATAAGGATCTATACTGAATCTTGTTTAACTTAATTCTGCTGGCATCTAGAACCTAAAAAAGGATTAAATAATCCAACCAGTTTAATTAATTCATTTGTAGATATGAGTTTTTAAGCAGCTCTACTTAAAATCGAGCATTAAAAAAATCGCAAATTCATTTGAATAATGCGACTTTAAAATCTATTATTTATTTTTATTGATTAATAATGATATTGCGTGTTTGAAATTTACCTAACTAGATTTTCTCCATCCTTAAATGCTCTCAAAGATAGTTCCTCGAACTGCTCTAAATTAGAATCATACCTCTCAAGCTTTTCTGAATGAAAATTTGTAGTTCCACAACAAAGAATACTATCTTCTAGTTCCCAGCCATATGCTACAAACATACTATTAACAGCTTTAATGTTCTCTGCACCCATTTCAGGATTTGGACTACCTTGAGTAAATATCGATATTACCTTTTTATCGGGATGTCTCGGTGCAAAATTATCTCCAACCATTGGAAATGTACGATCTAACCAAATTTTTGCTTGACCTGTAATTTGGTAATAATAGATTGGAGAACCAAATACAATAGCATCTGCCTCAGCAATAACCTTATACATTGGCTGTAAATAATCTTTAATCGCACAACCATCATGTGTACGGCAATAGAAGCACCCTTGACAGCCACGAATTCCAGAATCATTTAAATCGAATTCAATTATTTCGGCACCTTTAGATTTCGCTCCTTTTGCTACTTGTTCTAACAATTTTGTAGTATACCCATTTTTTCTTGGGCTGCCGTTGAGAATAACAACTTTTGGCATTTTATATCTCTCCTTCTAAATACAATAATCACTTTTACTTTTGTGTAAGAATAGTGCAACGTTTAGGCAAACGATCAAGTATTTCGAAAGTATCAATAGGATTCCAATAGTCGCGTAAAGTTATAACTTCGCCATTACGAACCTCAACAACTTGAAGATACCTCCTCTGAAAAGGCTTGTTATTAGCCGTAACTTCACCGTACATATCATACTCAGCTATAATAATTTCAGGATTGCTTGTCTCATGTATTGTCATGGATTTATATCCTATTGGTTTTAAAAGTGCAGCTGGCATCATCGCAAGATAATTACGAATATTCTCACGTCCCTGAATTAACCTCATTGATTTTTGAATATGAAACGGCAATTCCAATATACCATCACTTGCAAATAAGTCAGAAAAACTGCTCAAGTCCTTATTTAGAAACATAGTTTGGGCAAGTTCAAATATTTCCCTTGGACTTCTGATATTTTTATTTTCTTCATTCATAATACACACCGCCTTTTAATATTAACTAAACGGAACTCATATTCCGTTTAGTTAATATTATACGGAATGATGATTCCGTTGTCAATATTCAAACTTTGAAGTAAAATAAAAAAGAAAGGTGGTTATCTGGATGACAAATAAAGAGTGCTCTGTACACAATACAGAGAATATTCCGCAGCCTGATGATAATAATTCAAAATCCTTGCGAGCGGATGCAAAACAAAATAGAGAGCAAATACTTGATGCGGCATATAAGATTTTTTCTGAAAAAGGAACGTCAATTCCTATAAGTGAAATTGCTCGTCAGGCTGGTGTAGGCATTGGTACAGTATACCGCCATTTTCCAAACAAAGAAGCACTATTTGAGGCAGTAAATATTAATTATAAACAGCAGCTTACAAAAAGAGCTAAGTCTCTAATTAATAATATTGATCCAGGTGAAGCTTTTTTTAATTTCTTTACACATATCATAGAAGATGGATTTACTAACAAGGCGTTAAAAGATGCTTTAAATACCGGAATGACAGATTTTGATGTGCTACAGGATTTTCAGTCAACATTTGCTACTCTCCTCACCAGTGCTCAGCAAGCCAAGGCTGTACGTGAAGATATAGATATAAAGGATTTAATTACCCTTATGATGAGTCTTCTGTTTGCTATAGAACAGCGTAAAGGTGATTGGGATATCGAACGATTCAATAAATTAATGTCCATTGTTATCGATGGACTTCGTTATAAAGATACCAATAATAAGTCAACATAAATATATGTGTTATTCAACATCTTTGAATATATACATAATTATTTCTTATTTGAGTATTAATCTGGCCAAAAAAAAACGCTGATTTTATATTTTACATATAAAATCAGTGTTTCTTCGTTTTTAATTATTATTTTCTTAAAATCTTATCCATCGTTTTTCCCTTTGCTAACTCATCTATTAGCTTATCCAAATAGCGAATTTCCTTCATAATTTGTTCTTCAATATCTTCCACTCGGACACCTCAGACACCCCCTTTAATCAAGATCCTTAAAGGGTTCATTGCGGGAGCTTCCCTAAAGAAAGTCTCAAAATCTGTCTGTTTTTCCATTTGTGCTTCTAGCTCTTCCTGGCTATATCCTGTCAACCAGCGAATGATTTCATCAACTTCTGTTTTTGTATGTCCTTTTTTGTCCATGATATTTTCCTCCTCTTACATATGTAAGAGGAAATTTATCAATTATTCTTAGTCTAATTTTAATATTGTTTCATCTTTATTTAGTTTTGATAATTCAACGCTTGTCCTCCATAAATCTTTTCTATTTTCTTTATTATAGGAAAGCTTCGAAGTTTTTATTTCTCTTGTGCCTTTAAAATATTTACCTGTAATTTCATTAAGTTCAGGATTAATTATGAGTGATGCTAATGCTTTACCTGATTTGCTAGCAGTATTAGCACTTGGACGAACTAAAGTAAAAATAGGGAGAATATAATCACAAACAAATCTCATTAAAGGAGGAAAAGTGCGTGAAAACCCTGTACCTGGCATTTGTCCAGGATCAAAAGCATTTACTGTAATATTTTTATTAGTTTGTTCTTTTATTCTTTCGGCTAACTCATATACGCAGTATATATTGCATAATTTTGAAGTTGTGTAGCGACGTTGACCAATCGTCATCATATTTTTACTTTCATTAGCATCCTTAGGATAAGCTAATAATCTTGCATTTTCATATACAGGCTCAGCTATCCCTGTTTTTTGTAATGGATCATGAGTTCCACTACTAACAAAGACTATTCTACCTGAATCAGTCATCTTTTCTAGCAGCATATTGGATAGTAGAAAATGTCCAAGATGATTTATTCCAAAGGTACTTTCAAAGCCATCTTTAGTATAATGAGTTTTATCAACCATAATTAATCCTGCATTGCAAACTAAAGCATATAGTGGTGGATAATTTGATTTTGAAAATTTGCTCACAAAATTTCTTACTGATTCTAAGGATGCAAGGTCAAGTTCCAAAGAAGTTATGTTGTTATTGTTTGTTTCTTTAATTAGTGAATTAACTGCATCATTTGCTTTAGCTGCATTACGGCAAGCTAGTATAACATGATTATTAATATTAGCTTTAGCAATGTTTTTAGCACATTCATAACCTAATCCTGAGTTCCCCCCAGTTATAATAATTGTTTTTTTATTTGAATTCATTTCATTTAACATAATAACACTCCTTCTTTGCAAGTAAATTTAACATATTTTGTAATTGACACTGTCAACTTGAATTTATTATAATCCCTAACATTGACGGTGTCAACATAGTGTTGTAAAATTATTATAAATATATTGGCAAAAGAGGTTCATATGAAAAATAGTAATGATACAAAACAAAAATTGATTGATGTCACAAGGCAAATGATTGATACAAGTGGTGTTGATTCGGTTAGTATGCGTGACCTTGGAAAAGAAACGAATTTATCTAGAAGTGCAGTTTATGTATATTTTAAAAATAAAGATGATTTACTTGCAGCCATTGTGACTGAAAATTTTGATACGCTAAAAAACCGTATTTCAAAATTAATTGGAGAAATAAATAATCCTAAAAAACTTGTTTATGAAGTCTTATATGCATTTTATGATTTTGGCATAAAGAATCAAGAGCATTATCCATTAATGTTCCGCAAGCAATGGAATAAGGAGCAATATCCTACCCTGCACATTTCAGCCATTGAAGTATTTGCACTCTTGTATGAATGTTTGGAAAAAGCTCATGAACAAAAATGTACTGTTAATAAATCGCCGAAACAATTAACCGCAATGGCATCTTCATTTATTCTTGGTCTTGTTGAGCTTAACTCTACTGGGCATCTAGAACCAGAAAAAGGATTAGATGATCCGACTGATTTAATTAATTCATTTGTAGATGTTATTTTTATTTAAGTAATAAAACATTAACATGAAATTTTAGAATTTATTTTATGAGTTATTTACTATATAAGATGGGGGGGCGGTTTTAACTTGGACTTTCAAAATTGTCCCCCCTCATTTCCTAAAAACTTTGAGCATAAAAAAACACACCATTCATTTTAAATAAGCGTGTCTCTTGAACCAAAGTCGGAAGGTCTGTACGCAATCCCATCAAATGCAGAAGAATGGCCATTGCAGTCAGGTTTACCTTTTGGATAATTTACAGTTGCAATACCAACCATATTTTCATATGCTCTTGATCTCAACTGTGAAATGCGGTTTATCTCCATAGGGCAAGCATTTGGTACTAAAATAATCTCAACGCCTTTTAACCTAAGAATTCTTGCGCTTTCTGGAAATTCCCTGTCATAGCAAATCATTGCACCTATTTTTACATTACCTTGGGAAGTGCCTAAATCGGCAACATAAAAATCATCACCGGCTGTTAATCTGCATTCATCTCCAAAATCACAGGTATGAACCTTTGCATAGGTAAGTTAATTATATTCGTTTATATTATCCATTCTTTTAAATAGTCTGTTATACCTATCTAATTCTGCTTTATCCTCGACTATAATTCCTGAATTATAGAAAGTGATATTGCCATGCCCTTCATTCAATAAATTCATTTCTTTCAAAATTCTTTTAAGATTTTTTGCAGTACCAATATTTCCATCAATTATACTAACATTTGAAGGCACTAATTTTCTAACCATATCTTTATAGTACGAAAAATGGGTACATCCTAAAACAATAGCCTCATAATTATTTAAATCAAATTTAAATAACTCATCTTTAAGATACGGTAATACTATTTCTTCATCAAACTCTAGTTTTTCTGAGAATTGAACTAATCCTGGAAGAGGCAGTAAGTCAACAACATGTTCGTTATCTAATTTATAAATAAGATTATGTAATTTTTCTTCCTTTAACGTCAAAGCAGTAGCAGTTACCAAAACTCGTTTATTCATATCTTTGTTTTTCTCAATAGCGGGCTTTACTGCAGGCTCCATACCAATAATCGGAATGCTATATTTACTTCTCAACTCCTCTATTGCCACACTTGTAGCAGTATTACAAGCAATAACTACTGCCTTAACTCCTTGTTTAACAATAAAATCTATAGCATTTAAAATATACTTTTTAACTTCATCTTTTGGTTTTGGTCCATATGGAACATTTGATGTATCTGCATAATATATATAATCTTCATTAGGTAACACTTTTAACGTATCATATAATACAGTAATACCACCGATACCTGAATCAAAAAAACCTATTTTCATTTTTTCTATTCCTCCAATAAATAAAATTTATATGCTACTCCACTGAAGCTTTATTTCATCATTGTTTCACATAAATTTACTTCAGCAAAACAATTATAACATATTTGGTAAATATCACATTATTCAATTTTTAAAATAAAACTACTTTAAAAGATTATTTTCAAATTTTTGATTATCGCAAAAAATAAGAAATCTACTAATATAAAAATTATCTTATTAGTAAAGACAGGACTGATGGTGTTTTATATACTCAAATTACATGTGGAGCTGGCATAACTAATTATAAGTTACATATTTATAAACTTGTAATTAATTTTATTGTATGATAAAATCAAATTACAAGTTACATACTTAAGCATTTGTAACTTTCAATTAAATTCTATAATCATCTCAAGGGGAGGAATTATAATATGGAAAAAGATAATAGAAATTTGATACAGGTTGATCAATCTAAATGTACTAAGTGTGGAAGCTGCTCCAAAGTCTGTCCAACTGATTTTATAGGTATGGATGAAAATGGGCCAAAGGTAGTAGGACAATTTTGTATCTCCTGTGGGCACTGTGTGGCTGTTTGTCACAGTGCAGCACTTGACAATGTAAAAACACCTTTAGCAAATCAAGTAGAACTAGAAAAAACACCAGTTCTTGACGAAGATACTGCATCTAACTTTCTCCGCAGCAGACGTTCTATTAGGGAATTTCAAAATAAACCAGTTCCTAGAGAAAAGATAGAACAGCTTTTAAATGTTGCCAGGTTTGCGCCAACAAGTGGTAATTCACAAGGAGTTTCCTATCATGTAATTGATAATCCTGATACATTACGCAAAATCACATCAGTTGCTGTTGATTGGTTAGAAGAGGCATTGAAACACCCACCTTATGCTGGATCACCATTAGAAGCACCATTTACCAGTCATGTAAGACACTATCGTGAGACTGGTGATGATGTTGTATTGCGTAATGCTCCTTGTCTAGTGATACCAATAGTTCATAAAAATTCTTCATCAATGGGACATGACAGTACGCTTTTTTCTCTAGCATATGCTGAACTTTATGCGACTTCAATGGGACTTGGAAGTTGCATTACTGGATTTTTTGACGCTTGTGCTACTGCTGGCTATAAACCATTACTTGATATTTTAAATTTACCAGAAAATATGAAGGTTACAGCAGGACTTATGGTCGGCTTTCCAAAATACACTTATAACCGTTTGGTAGATAGAAGCCCATTGCAGGTTACTTGGGGAAAATAATAAGAAAGAAATTGTATAAGTTGCATTAATTTATATTTTAATGTGACTGTGATTTAGATAACCATATAAGAAATGGCCGATAATAGTCGGCCATTTCTTATATAGAATATTTACTTATTGGAATTCTTAAGTCCTTTTATTAGAAGATTTATAACAGATTCTATGTTTTGTTTTCGGTCAGGATCTTCAAATGTGTTTGGATGAATAAAAACGCTGGTTGCAAGATATACAGATCTCGCCTCTTGATAAGGAGATTCTGTAAAGAATATACCCTCTGTAATTCCTTGCACTATAACCTTCTCAATAGAATTAATTCCCTCTTCTATACCCTTTTTTATTACTTCCGTTGATCTCTGAGCTAGTTTTATGTAGTTCGCAAACATTTCCGGATCATTAATAGCACTGTTATGCTTAGCTTCAACAAAACTTTCGAGTAAATTACTAAGTTTAACATCTGCAGGACTATCTTCTTTTAATATGTTATTTGACGGAGCATGCAAACGTGTAAGCCAACGCTCGGTAACAGCGTTCCATAGATCTGTTTTTCCATTATAATATCTATAAATAGCAGCATGACTTACTTTTAATAATTTTGCCACGTCAGTGATATTCGCTTTATCTGGTCCGAAACGGCGAATTATTTCTTCTGTTGCATTAAGGATCGTTTCTTTATCTAGCGATATTTTATCCAAATTTATCACCGCTTTCTTATTTTATTTTTAATTATATCATTTTTAGTTTTATGTTTCAAATTACATTAATTGTAACAGAATTAAATCAAATGAATTATAGTATATCTTCAATTACAAAAAGTTTTTTTGTGTCAGTCATAAATATTAGATATAATTTTGAAGAATCACTATCCTTCTTTTCAATATAGTATTTATAGTCACTCTGAAAATTGGGCATATTCTCCTTTGGAACATTTAATCCAGACAAAACTTTATCTATTTCTGCTTCGATAGATTTATCTTTATTACTTTCCCAATTTAGAGATTGGTCAATATCGTCTTCTTTTGTATATTCAAAAATATGATATCTTTCACCATCCCCATGAACACTTGCTATACTCTCAATTGAATAAATTTCTTTATATGAGTCTGGTAATTTAATAGACCAATTGATATCAATAACCTCAGTATATGGTTTATTTATTTGTATATATAGAAATACAGAAATTAAGATCACAACTATTAATAAAAAAACACCTATAAATTTAAATAATTTTTTCACTGATTTCCTCCATCAAAAGCAATATAATATTCTGTCTATAAAAAATTAAACCCACTTATGATTTTGATTTATTTATGGATAATTATAACATATCTCAAAATATTACATCAGCTAATTTTCAAAAATCTATTTTTATTAATTGCTACGCAAAATCTACATATGACTCAATATTACACACATCTAATATTACTATCAATTTTCTATATACATTTCTTTTTAATATTTGGATAATTTATGCATTAATCATTATAATTGACTATTTATTTGAATATAAACGTTATTAATAGTCAATAATTCATTTATATTTATTACTTTTTATACTGCACTATTTTCTTTACATAAAGATTATTTTCGCTATAACTTTAGGAGGTAATACCAATGATCCCAACAAACACACCTGACGTCTTACTAAGAACATTTATACTTTTTATAACATTACTAGTTTTAACCAGAATATTAGGAAAAAAACAAATGAGCCACCTAACATTTTTTAATTATTTTACTGGAATTACAATTGGCTCAATAGCAGCTAATATGATTCGTGAAACCGAAGAACCTTTTTGGGATGATTTTATAGGGTTAATTTTTTGGTGTGTGTTAACTCTTTTAGTTGAATACATTGGCTTAAAATTCAGTAAATTAAGACAAATAATTGATGGTCAACCTACAATAGTTATAAAAAGAGGGGTAATTTTAAAAGCTTCTTTAACATCTAATCGTGTTAATTTAGATGATTTATTAATGCTACTTAGGAAACAAAATATCTTCTCTATTAAAGAAGTAGAATATGCTATACTAGAACCTAACGGAAACTTAAGTGTAATGAAAAAGCCACAAGATCAGCAAATTACTAAATCTGATATGAACATTACTATCCCTACACCAAAATATTTACCATCTGAAATAATTTCTGACGGAAAAATAGTTAGACATAATTTGAAAGAATTAAATTTAAGCGAAGATTGGTTATATTCTCAACTTAAAATGCAAAATATATCTAATTTAGCTGATATAATATATGGAGAACTTCAAAGTGATGGTACATTATTCTTACAAAAGAAATAATTTATATGCAAAATCTTCTTTCTAACATTTTTTATATAACTTATTTCACATAACCTCACTAACCTTTATACTAACTAAAAATACATTACATGATGTTTCAAAATTAATCAGGTCAACAAAAAACACCAATTATTTATATTTCTCATATAAAATCAGTGTTTCTTTGCTTTTGATAATTATTTTCTCAAAATTTTATCCATCGCTTTTCCTTTTGCTAGCTCATCTATTAGCTTATCCAAATAGCGAATTTCCTTCATAGTTGGTTCTTCAATGTCTTCCACTCGAACACCACAGACAACTCCTTTAATCAAAGTCCGTAAAGGATTCATATTAGGAGCTTCTGCAAAGAAAGTCTCAAAATTAGTCTGTTTTTCCAGCTCAGCTTCTAGCTCTTCTTTGCTATATCCTGTCAACCATAGGATTATTTCATCAACCTCTGTTTTTGTACGTCCCTTTTTCTCCGCCTTCATAACATAAAGTGGATAGACACTTGCTACACTCATTGTATAAATCTTATGTTTTGTCATAATACATCCTCACTTATGTAATTTTCTTTATTTATAATATTTAAAGCATTTCTCTGAAATTTTCACAAAAAAATTCCTCCTAATAATATTAGGAATTTATAAGTTTAATTGAAACTATTGAACATAAGAACAAAAATATGCTGACTCCCATTGATAAGGTGTATTCTTTTTTCTTATTTAACTTGAAAGAATTAATACCCATTATTAATTGTTGTATTCCTAATAACATAAGCACAATTGGCATAATAATCATTCTTAGATTAGGTTTCAAAACAGAAAATATTGCTGTTAAAATAGTTATTATTGATATTGTTATATTAATAATTTTGAATTTAGTATTATAATACATAATTATCCCCTCAAAATCCATAGCGAGTTTATTCGCATTTATTTACATTAATCTAATTATATACCAATTACTTTCAAATATTCAATAAAATCGCTTTCTACTTATAATGTGATCCTCCGTATAATTGGAAAGTAATAAAACCTTTATTACTTCCTTTTTAGAATTGCGTGAAAAAAATCGTAAATCCAATCTTGAATAATACGATTTTAAAATTTGCTATTTAATTTTACTGATTCATAACTATATGGAAAATATTCAACAAATACTATATAGGACTATACATATTATTTCATATTAATTTTTCATACAGTTTAAACCAATCCAATCCGTAGTTTCCAAGGCCCAAATCAACAGTATCAATATATTTAAATCCACATTTTTCATAAAGCTTAATGGCAGGCATATTACCTTCAAAAACATCCAACCTAATTGATTTAACTTTTGACTTAGCACTATGTTTATCAGCAAAGTCCATTAGTGCTTTACCTACACCACATTTCATAAATCTTGGATGAACAACAAATGTATGTATAACAAAAACATCTGAATAGTCATACTCAAATCCCCATTTAACATTATAATATGCCGGTTCAGGCTCATGGCTTAAAATAATAGAACCAATGATTGTTCCATTATGCTTTGCTACATAAAGATTTCCGTTTTTAATGCCATCAATTGCATTTTGCCTTACAGGATATATACCCTTTATCCATCCCGGATAATTTACTCCATCTGCCAAATAATCATTTAAATCATTATAAAGATTTTCTAATTCATCAATATCATTTACTTGCCCAAATTCAATAGTAATATCCATATGTATCACCTCCAAATCAATTTGAAATATAAATTTTGTTTCATTACAATAATTTACCATTGAAAATTGATTATAACATATCTTGTAAAAGCTATATTACTCAATTTTCAGAGAGCATTTCTTAATTTAATACACACTTTTTACAGATTGTAAATTACCTTAACGAGAAATTTGAATTTATCGCTCATAATTTTTTAATATCCTCAATAGAAAACTTATAAATTAGGACTTTAATAAAATTAATATTTTAGTATATATAAGCCTTAAATTTCTTCATAATGATTTAGAATCTTTTTAATTTTTTCATAAATAATAGATTTTAATGATTGTGGTTTCACTGACTTAATAGACGTACCGTATCTAAGGAAATAATCAGATATGAATTCTTCTTCACCCACATTAAAAAATCCCTTTATAATTGTCTTTGTACCTAATTCTATTTTCATAGAAGGATAGTTTTCCTTATAAAAAATATCTTTTGCACTATCTAAAATTTCTACTTCGAATTGAATACTTTTATCAGATTGGTAGAACTCTAAGGGAGAATTTATTAATTTTTCAATTGGAAATTCTAACTTATCATTGCTAAATTCTAATGAGGTCACTTTATCACATCTAAAAACTTTGTACTTATTACTCTTAAGCTCTATTCCACTAGCATACCACTGTCCAAATTTAGAGGAAATTTCAAAAAACTGTATATGATAATTTACAGTTTTGTTATTTTTCAAATACTTAATCTTACAGCTAATTTCATTAATAATGCTTTCTAAAATCTTATCTAAGAATTGACTAACACTATTATGCTTGGATGCTTCAAATTTTAAGACCTTTTTCATCTTATTAATTTCTTTTATTTGTTCTCCTGATAGGCAGTTTTCAAATTTTTCATTTAATTTTTCTATACTTAAATGAAAAGGTGTAGACTCGTAGGCTTTCAGTGTGAGCATTGCAAAATATAAAGCGTATACTTCATCTATGGTAAATATAATAGGTGACAATAATCTATTTTTCAATATAACATATCTTCCGTACCTACCTTGCTCTGCATAAATAGGCATTCCCAATTCTTCTAATGAAGCAATGTCACGCAAAGCTGTACTTCTTGAAATGCTATATTTATTTATTAAATCACTTAAATTAAAGTAATCGAAGTCATTCAAATACATCATCATATGGTTTAATCTTTCTGATTTTTTCATATATCCTCCGTTGTAAAATTTTTCTGAATAAAGGTTTCATATTTTGACACCTTTGAGTATTATACTCTAATTATATCAATAATATAGTCATTGATATCTAATTTATTATACAAAGGAGATTAATATTATGAGTACAACGCTAGAAATTGCTATTTTCCTTTCAATGAATGGAGAAGCACAAGATGCTATTAATTTTTACAAGAAACACTTTAATGCAGAACAGTTAATGATTGTAACATATGCAGACCTGGTAAAGATGGGGGATAAATCAATAGAAATTAATGACGAAAATAAAAATCACATCTCTCACTCTGTTTTAAAAATAGGTAAGACTAAAATTATGCTTAATGAAAATCCAATGGATGCTAATGAAAAGTACCAAGCTGGCAATAATACTTCTCTATGTATTCAAAGTGCTGATTTGGAGGAAATCCAACAATTCTACAATAGCTTAATTACAGATGAAAGAGTTAAAATAATTGTACCATTATCCAGTAATATATTTAGTAAAGCATATGGTATTGTTGAAGACCCATTTGGTATTAAAATTCAATTATGTTTTGATGAGAGATTAAAGTAACAATTATTCAATGTATGAGTAAAATGAGATTTGGAATTGGTTTATAATATGATGTTTACGGAGAAATGAAAGCTACTGAAAATAATCAATCAAGTTAATCACTATAACCTAAAAATAAGCTATAGCAAAATACATTATAATAAATGGAGTAGGATGAAAACAATTATTTTGTTTCCATCCTCTCACACCACTATACTTCAGCAATCACCCTACAAGGGAGCCCTGAAAATCCGCTCATATTTACTGGGAAAGTATCTACTTTAAATGGTTTATCAGCTGCTTTTTCTAATTCATCTATTAGCTTATCTAAATAGCGAATTTCCTGAATAGTTGGTTCTTCAATCTCTTCCACTTGAACACCACAGACAACTCCTTTAATCAAAGTTCGCATATGATTCATTTGTGGGCTGACCCAAAGAAAGTCTCAGAGTCAGTCTTATTTCTGGAATTTTACAAAAGTATTAATTGTCCTATTTTATTGCATTCCTCAGCAAACCAAATTGCTTTATCTGGTCCTACTGCTATTCCATGTGGTTCTGAATTTGCTGTAGGAATTTCATATTCACTAACCTCTCCATTTGTTGTAATTCTGCCTATTTGATTGCTTCCCCATTGAGTAAACCAAAGTGCTCCATCACTACCAGTAATAATTGCATGCGGTCTGGCCTTTACAGTTTTCAAATCATACTCATTAATAATTCCTTCCGTTGTAATTCTTCCTATTCTATTTCCGTTTATTTCTACAAACCACAATGCTCCATCAGGCCCACTTGTAATTCCAACTGGTCCTGACCCTATTGTAGGTATAGGATATTCAGTAATCTCTCCAAACATAGTAATTTTGCCTATTTTATTACCTTGATTCTCTGTAAACCAAAGTGCACCATCGCTGCCACATACTATAGAAGACGGATATGAACTATCATTAGGTAATTTATATTCTATAATCTCTCCTAAATTTGAAATTCTACCTATCTTATTCCCTGTAATTTCTGTAAACCATATTGCTCCATCAGGTCCTTCAGTTATTCCAAAAGGTCCTGAATCAGCAGTTGGGATACTATATTCCTCAATTTCGCCTTTTATTGTGATTTTCCCTACTTTATTAGCCTTATATTCTGTAAACCATAAGTCTCCATTTGCTCCAGAGACTATAATAGAAAGTCCAGCCTCCTGTGATGGAACAAGGTATTCTTCTATTTCACCTTTTACAGTAATTCTTCCTATCTTATTCGCTTTATTTTCTGTAAACCATAGTGCTTCATCAATACCTGCAGTGATTCCATACGGACCTGATTGAGAGGTCCGAATTGAATATTCATTAATCTTTATATTCATTATATTTTATCTCCTTATATTTTATAAATTTTCTCTTATTGAACAATATCAATATATATTTTTTCCCTAAACCATATATACAATTTATTAGGAATTATATTAAAATATTTATTAAGTTAATAATAGCAAAAGCATAAAAAATCCCCTCCATTTTACTGGAGAGGATGTCAATTGTTTTCATATCTAAAAATACCCTTAAATGCTATGAAATATACCTAAAACTATAGAAAAGCTGACAACTCAACTTTAATCCATTAATTTTCCTTACACTTCCCTAAATAGAAAAAATATATTTTTTAAAATATTATAATAATCCTATACATAAAAGGTATATTATTAACTAATCATCCACTCCAGCGTATAACAAAAAAACACAAACTTGTGCTCATTATAAAATTAGGCTTGAAAGTGAATTAGTAAATCATAGCTAATATAATACCTCCCATTCTTAAATCATAAAGAAATTATATCAATAATAGATTTTATTTGTCAAATAAGAACTATCTAATTGTTTGCTTATTTATATAATATATAAATGAAATTAAACAACTATTTTGAAATAACTTCTACCCCATCTTCTGTTACAAGAACTGTATGCTCCCATTGTGCTGAAAGAGAACCATCAGCTGTCAATGCAGTCCATCCATTATCCTCATCTATAAATATTTCATGACTTCCAGCATTTATCATTGGTTCAATTGTGAACACCATTCCAGGCGCCAAAACCATATCTGTTCCCCTTTTTCCAAAATGAAAAACAAATGGATCTTCATGAATATCTAAACCAACTCCATGTCCTCCAAATTCTCTAACTACTGAATAGCCATTACTTTCCGCATGTTCCTGAATTGCTGCTCCAATGTCTCCTAAAAATGCCCAAGGTTTAACTGCTTCCAGTCCTTTATTTACGCATTCTTTAGTTACTTGAACCAATTTTCTGGCTTCTTCACTTACTTCACCAATCATAAACATTCTTGATGCATCTGAATAATATCCATTTAATATAGTAGTTGCATCTACATTTACAATATCTCCATTTTTAAGGACAACATCGTCACTTGGTATTCCATGACATACTTCATTATTTATTGATATACAAATACTTTTAGGAAATCCATCATAATTAAGGTCTGCTGGAATTCCACCCTTTGATGTAGTATACTCATATGCTAATTTATCTATTTGCTCTGTTGTCATGCCTTCCCTGATGTTTTCACTAATCAAGTCTAAAAGACCATTATTAACCTCTGCGCTCTTTCTTATTCCTTCAATTTGCTCTTTTGTTTTTATAAGATCTTTTGTTGGTACTATATGTCCTTTTCTTTTTAAATCACTTAACTTTTTGTCAAATTCTAAATGACAATTTTTATATTTCACGCCACTTTTACACCAACATAAATCATTCCTATTTAATATCATAATATTACTCCTTGTTTTAACTATTTAATTGATCCTCCATGAAAATAACATTCATAAACTTTAATATTATCAAAATATATTTCCTCATGCCCTTGAAACCACTTAAATTCACCATTTATAATGCAATGATATTTATACTGTCCATTTTGATAAATAATAGGACCTCTATATGGATTATCTTCAGTTACTAAACTCAAAGCTTCCTTTAAAAAACTACCTGAAAATCTTTCATCCAAAACTCTTCCAGTATAATTCATTGACCAAAATGGAATATCATCTTGCCACAAACCTTCTTCCCCTGAAAATCTTTCTCCACCTAAATAGGTATCAATATATTTTAAGTTTCCTTCTACATATTCTAAATCATGAGAATTTGGTCTTGAAGATTTACACTCTGCACCATTTCCAGAATACGTAGCTTTTTTAGCCCTACATAGAAAATCAATTATATTTTTATTTATATTATTAATTTTATTTTCTTCTATTGATAACCTACAATTTTCTTCATAATCATTGACTAATTTATCAATGCTTACTTTAAAGAACTCACTTAATGCAATTAATCTAGCTATATCTGGATAGGACTGCCCTACTTCCCATTTTGCAACTGATTGTCTTGATATGCCTAAGAATTCAGCTAATTTTTCTTGCGATAGACCTTTTGCTTTTCTAAGTGTTTGCAATTGTTCCTGAAAACTCATAGTTTAATCCCTCCTGGTATTAGTATACTTACAATATTATCATATTTCTACCACCTAAATATAACACAGTTGACAACTAAAAGTTGCATTCTGTAAAAAAGTAATTTTAATATCAAACATTCTCTGCTTTATTATTTGCTTATGATGAAGTTCTCCGTAACATCGGCAAATAATAGAACTCATCTTTTTTATTCTGATTCATTGTCAGTCATTGCTGATATTTTGTTGTCCTCCATCAGATTGTTGGTTAGAAACAAATCTGGAATAATGCCTATCACCATGAATATTATACTTGTAATAAAACCTGCATGAAAAGCTTGATGCCTCTTTTTTGTAATTCAAGTTCCAATCTTTCTGCTTATCATTAATATTTCTTAATATAAAGAAGCCCAGAAACATTATAATATATTGCTTCTGGGCTGTTTTCGTCTTTATTTACGATACAGTTCTCCATACCTACTCCGAGTGAAGTTGGAACCAGTATCTATGCTATCTATTTTTTAGCTGAAATTAACAACATCATTGGTCTACGTAACTCATCCTTCATACCCTCAATTTCATTCAACATTTCATTTGTTGGGGTAGGTTCTATAATTTCTTTTATCACAAAGCCACATTTTAATAAGCCATTTATATATGTAGTTAAGGTTTTGTGATATTTAGTAACACATTCACCTAAAAAAATACTTTCTCTTATGCCCTCATAAAAATAATTATCTACTGGCCAATGGACTTTATTACCTTTCTCATCAGTATGCCACTGTTGACTTCCATAGGCTGTAAATACAGGGTGCTCCACTGAAAATATAAAATCCCCATTTTTTTTCAACATAGTATATATACTTTTACATACTTTATCAAAATCTTTAACATAATGAAATGCAAGTGAGCTTATTACAATATCAAAGTATTCACTTTCAAACTTCACTTCCTCTATGCTTGACTTTATATATTTTATAGCCTTATCTGCATTAATTTTTCTAGCCTGTTCTAACATTTTTTCTGATAGATCTACTCCTATTACTTCACTAGCCTTATTTTCAATAGCATATTTACAATGCCATCCAAATCCACATCCTAAATCTAATACTCTTTTATTATCAAATTTGGGTAACATACTTTTAAATACTTCCCACTCTCCTGCCCCTTGTAGACCATAAATCGACCTTGACATCTTACTATACTTATCAAAAAAGATCTTATCATCATATTTACTTTTTTCCATAAATAATTACGCCTTTCATTTTAAGTTATTTTTTATTATTTAAATTATATCTAACATACTAGTATAGTGAGAAGTTCATAAATAATTCTGTATAATTTATGTTTAAATATTAAAAAAGATAGAACAATTATCTCTAAATGTTCTATCTTCATTACGCTTTATTTTTTATAAGTTTTATATTGATTTCCTATATTATTATCTATAATATTTTTCTAGGATTCTATCCAACTAGATTTTCCCCAGCCTTAAATGCTCTTAAAGAAAATTCCTCTAACGCTTTTGAATCAGGAACAAGAGTAGCTCCACAAACGTGAATATTATCCTCTAGTTTCCAGCCATATGTGTTGAAGACATTAGTAACATATTTAATACCTTCTGCACCTACTTCAGGATTTGAATTAGCTTGAGTGAATATTGTTACTACCTTTTTACCTGGATGTCTAGGTGTAATGGCGTTTCCATCATGGTCAATCAATGGAAATGTACGGTCTAACCAAACTTTTGCTTGACCTGTAATTTGATAGTAGTAGATTGGAGATCCAAATACAATAGCATCTGCTTCTTTAATAGCCTCATACATTGGTTTAAGATAATCATTGATAGCACAACCATCATGAGTACGGCAATAGAAGCAGCTTTGACATCCACGAATTCCAGTATCGTTTAAATTAAATTCTATAATCTCAGCACCTTTAGACTCAGCACCTTTTGCCACTTGTTCTAATAATTTTGAATTATATCCATTCTTTCTTGGACTAGCATTAAAAATAACCACTTTTGACATTTAATATCTCTCCTTTTAAATACAAATATTTCTTAAATTAGATTAACTATCTACTTACCATATTTATTCTCCTTCATTTGATATTTACTCAAATAAAAGTACTTGGTATAATTATTGTACTTAAATAAATTTATATTAACAAGAACGCAGAATTTAATGATCAGGTATTATTTTTCTTACCTAGGAGGAATAGATATGGCAAGCAAACAAGAATTAGAGAAATATTTAAATATATTGAGAGAATCAGATTTTAATGAAAATTGCCCTATAAAATATGCTTTGGAAGTAATCGGAGGCAAATGGAAACTGAATATATTAGGGCAGTTACTAAGAAAGGACGTATGTCGCTTTAATCAATTAAAAAGAGACGTATCAGGAATAACAAATACAATGCTAGCAAATTCATTACGTGAACTCGAGAATGATGAGTTAGTTATTAGAAATCAATATAATGAAATGCCTGTAAGAGTAGAATACACTTTAACTGATAAGGGAAGAAATCTATTGCCATTACTTTATGAATTAACAGTTTGGTGGGATGATTATATAAAGAATAAAGAAATTTCAAAATAATATATTGAAATAAAACAGGCTACATTTTGGAACTTATATCCACAATGTAGCCTATCTTTATACATTTACTAAATAAAGCCCTTCGTGTAATTCCTCGGAGCTTATTTTTATCCTATAACTTCCTTTGCCATATTAATCATATCATCCTTGCTTAATTCAGTATAATCCATATTAATAATGCAATAAGATAGTCCATCTTCATACCACATGACTGATTGATCTTGACTAACCTTTATTTCATCTTTTTCACTTCCATATCCAATTTCAAGAAGCCCTTTATCTTCTAAGTCTTTTTCTTCGTCTGTTGGTTTATATCCTTCTGGAACTGATTTGTATTGACTACTAGTATATATGATTTTAACTCCATTATATTCTACTTCAGAAGCATTTTTTCGTGTGCTTCCATAAAAAGATTTCTCATCTGTTTTTTCAGCAGACATAGATAAAATCTGTCCTTTTTTAGAACCATCTTTTTTATAATCAAAATCTGCGCTCTTGTATTTTTCAGTAGCATCTCCTTTTTGATTACGAACTTCATTGTTTACATAATTAAATGTATCAAATTTAAAACCATTATTAAAGGATTCAACATATTTAGGGGTAAAGCCAACAGACTCTTTTACTTTATCTTTACTTGGAAAAGTTTTAATTTCAGTTAGATGAGATGATGAACTAAATATTCCAGAAAGATTAGTTGCTGCAACACATGTTACAGTTGTTGCAATAATGACCATTCCTGCAATTATAAATGTCTTTGGCTTTAAGAATTTATGTTTCATAGTAAAAACTCCTTTATTATCTTTTTCTTTTAATATTTCATTTCTAATTTTGAAAAACATATTCTCAGATACTGAAGCATCATCTGCTTTATGAATTAAGGCTTCTCTAATTTTTTGATCTATATTTTCATCAAAATTTTTATCCATCAAGTCCCACCCTCTTTAAATTTCTATGATTATATTCATCGTCACATTTAATTAAACTGCTTTTTAATTTTTTTCTTGCACTATAAAGCCTCGATTTGACCGTTCCTTCAAAGCACCCCATTACTTTTGCAATTTCACTAACTGTAAGACCATTAAAATAATATAGAACTATTACTGTTTTTTGTTTTAAATCAAGCTTTTCAATTTCTGCATAAAGATTATTATTTTTCTCTTTTCTCAAATATTGCTCTATAGAAGTATCAATACTTTTTTCATCTACCTTTTCAAAAATATTATCAACTGGCAGTGATTTTTTATCTTTCTTTGCATATCTCCATGCAATTCTAGTAAGCATTTTAAAAAACCATGATTTAAAAAATTCAGGATTTTTAAGACTTTTTATATTATTGTAACAGCTTATAAATGCTTCTTGTACAATATCTTCACTTGTATACTTACTACCTGTAATAAGATATGAGTATTTGAATGATTCATTTTTATATATTTCAAACAGTTCACCTAATGCGTTCATATCACCAGACTGGATTTTTATGACAAGTTCTTCTTCAGACACTTTGCTCTCTCCCTTCGATTCTTATCGATGCATCTATATATTAGAGACATTAAGTTACTAATTGGTTCATTTTTAGAAAAAATTTTTACCACTTGAATTTATACCATTGGTATTCACAATTTTATGAAGATTAATATCCTCCTATAAATAATAAATAGACTAGCATACTGATCTATTATTTTCTAGTTACTCATTGTAAAAATTATGGTAAATTTAAGATGAAAAATTTTAAGAAATGGTATACAATACCAATGAAGACAAAATTGCTTACAAAGTTTTACATACAAACTACAGTAAAGGAGATAGATATTTTTATGATAAATAAAAAATTGATTAAAACTCTTGGTCCTATATTGGGGATTATGACATTTATGTTAGCTTCCGGTATAACTTATACATCAGCTTTTGCTGATGATACTATAGCAGCAATGGCGCCTGCTACTGCTACAACCACTAGTGCTAGTGCTACTTATACAGATAATACAGCCACACCAATTAAAGATTATTCTATAGCTATAAATAAAAGTTCAGAAGAAAATGGAATTAAGGTGACTGTTAATAGTGCACTAGCCACAAAACATAATTTAAAAGTAACTCTTAAAATTGAAGGAATTACTGATCCTAAAGCAATTGAACATAATAATTCGCTTTTTGAAGTATCATATGGTGACAAAGATTACGGCTTTAGCTCTACCTCTTCTAGACAATATGCAGATGATAAAACTATGTTTTTAACCTTAGAAAAGAATAATTATGAAGGTGAATATCCTGAAAGTGGAAACTTAAGAGTTGATGTAGTACTTTCAAATTATAAAGTTAATATTGGCATGGATGTACCTGTAGATTTCACTAATTCTATTAATAAAGTATTTACTAAAGATATTACAGGCACAATACCTGAAATTAATTATACTTTAAAACAATTAGATTCAGATTCTATGGGGACAACCGTAAGTTATACTCGACCTAAACACAGTGGACATAACATTGATGACAATAATGATTTTTGGGATTCACAAATATTATTAAAAGTTGACAACAATTTTTATAAATTAGATTCTAGGGGCGATAGCATTGGAGACGACGGAACAATTATTGGACATTATTCATCTAAATTGCCAACTTATGATAATATTAAAAACGGAAAGGATATTAGTGTAATTTCAATGCTTTATAAAGTGTCAATGGATGACTCTGATATAATATCCAATAATAGTAATAAAAACACTACCACCGACTCTGCAAACAACTTAAGCTACGAAAAAGAGTTCAGCTCTTCTAGCGGATTGAAAGGCACAATATACAATGTTGAAAGAAATGATAATAGTGTAAAGGTATATTGCAAAGGACATTCTGAGTTAGAAAGTTTAATTATAGCAAGCAATATTTCTTTGAACTATAATCATGTTAAAGGACAAAAGGATGCTACTATTTATCATTACAATAGATTTGTAAGTTTTTATAAAGATCCAAAAGATTCTCTTGGCTACATTGTAGAATTTGATAATGTTGATAAGGATAAAGCTGCTACTTTAAATATTAGTTATATGCTAAAAGAAATTAGTATGTACAAAATGGGTGATGAAATAAAACTATCAAATTAATGAACCCTATATTAAGTTTATGGAAAATTGTATCAATATAAAAAATTATTAAAGTGAGGAGATTTTATGATAAACAAAAAAACAAATAGGCTATTAAGCTCCATACTGGGGGCTGCTTTAATTGTTGGCCTTATTCAAATGCCTGCCTTTGCTGTTGATAATGTACAAGCTCAATCATCCTATGCAGTTAACTCTGGATTAATTGGAAATAACAATTCTGTTGAGCAAAATGGAGTCAAGATAACTCTAAACAGTGTTGTTGGAACAAAAAATGACCTCAAAGCTACAATCACAATACAAACCCCAACGCCTTTTGATAAAGATGACAGAGAAGAAACAAATGTTTTATTAAATTATGGTGACAATAAATTTAATGGTGGAAGTACGTCATTTATACATACAGATGACAAGACATTAGTTATAACCATTGAATATAGATTGAATAAATCTGTATTACCTGAAAAAGGCCCTTTAAGAATTGATGTAGTAATGCAAAAATACAAGGTTAATGTTGGATTAGATGCAAACGTTGATTTTTCAGACTCATTAAAAAATTCAATGGAAAAGGATTATTCAATTAAAATTCCTCAATTTAATTCTACATTTAATAAGTTAGAATCCGATATTTTGGGGACTCATCTTTCTTTCAGTGAACCGGAAGAAACTTCTTTAATGAGGAATAATGATGTATTAACAGAACATTCCTTTATCTTAAAAGCTGGAGATAAAATGTATTTGTTGAGACATTCTAATAGCTATTCATCTGGCAGTGATGAAAATGACAGGTCAATGGTAACTACTTATGACGCAGAAGGAGCAACTTATGAAAAGATCAAAGATCAAACAGCTATAAGCTTAATCCCTATAAGTTTTACTATTAACTCAAAGGATCAAAAAAACTTATATAAAGAAGAACATAATGATAAAGACATGCAGACTATCAATAATGTAAGTTATGCCAAGACTTTTGATTTTTCTGATGGAAGTAAAGGCGAAATCTATAATATTCAAAGAGACGATAATAGCGTAAAAGTTTATCTAAAAGGCGTAAATGAAAAAGAAAGTTTATTACTTGCAAGTAGTTTGTTTATGGATTATAAACATGAGAATAGTAAAAAAGATTATTATGATCATGATTATTACGACGGTAACGAACGCACTACTTTCTCTAAGGACCCAAATGATTCTTTGGGTTATATTGTAGAATTTAGTAATGTAAAAAAAGATGTAAATACTCAAATAGACTATGATCCAACTATAAGTTTAATTAATGCATATACTGTTGGGGATGAGATTCAATTATCTAAATAAATATATCAAAGTTATAGTCTAAATCTAGATACCTGATATTTATTTAAACAAATGAAGCCTCACTATAGATATCTAATTTATAGTGAGGCTTCATTTTATTAAGAATCTTAAATTATTATTAAATACATAATTTCTTGTGTCTATTAATTTAAGAGACTCAAGAACATCTTAATGATTCATTCCATAAACAAAGTGTTTAAAACTTTAGAAATACATTTCTCAAATTCATATTCCATCATATCCCATTAGAATTCTTTATTCTAAACTTTAAATTTATTTGCTTCCTCTATCATTTCATTAGTCATATCACTAAGCATTTGTGCAGAAGAAGATACTTCTTCTGTTGAAGCATTCACTTCCTCTGATGATGCTGAAATTTCTTCTGCTGATGCCGAGACTTCTACTGAAATTGAAGATAATCCATTTATTCTATTTAAAATGGCATTCTTATCATTTTCTATATTATCAGCAGAACTTTTAACTGTTTCAATTTTAGGAATTACTTCATCCACTGCTTGTATTATTTTCTTGAAAGATGCTATTGAATTATCTATAATTTTACCTTGATTTCTCATTTCATCATCCATAGTGGTCGATTCTTGAACTATGATATCAGCATTATTAGATATTAAACTTATTAATTTACTAATATTTTCAGATGATTCTTTTGATTGTTCAGCAAGCTTTCTTATTTCATCAGCAACTACTGAAAATCCTCTTCCTGCTTCTCCTGCCCTAGCTGCTTCAATAGCAGCATTTAGTGCCAATAAATCTGTTTGTTCTGCAATACTATTTATAAGGCTTGTAATCTCATTTATTTCATTTATGTCTTTTCCAAGTGATATAACTTTACTATAAAACTCTTTAAATGAATTACTCACATTTATTACTGATTGATTTAATCCTTTCATTTCGCTACTGCTATCATTTGCCATTAAACTTATTTCTCTAGAATTCGAATCTACAACTTGTATCTCTTTAACCATTCTCGATAACTTATTACTAAATTCATCAAGAATATCTGTTATATTTATTAACTCTTCAGATTGATTACTTGTCCCTTTCGCAACTTCAGATATTGCTTCTGCAACATTATGTGATACGCTTGCTATCTCTTCTGATATCGATGCTAGATTTTCTGATTGTGAATTAATATTGGAAGAATTTTCTTTTATTTTTTTAATCATTATTCCTAAAGATTCTTGCATTGATTTCATTGCATTAGTCATAGCACCGATTTCATCTTTTGAATTCAAATACCTATTAGAAACTTCTTCACATAGATTACCTTCCGCTAGTAATTCCATGTGCTTTGATGTAGACTTTATTCCCTTAGATATACTATTTGAAATTATGTATATTATACCAAGTCCAATTAATATGAATACTATGGATGATAATGCAACTGAAATTTCCAAAGTGCTTAATTCTGATAATATTTCATTTCTTGCTATTGTAACTGCTACAGACCAATTAGTTTCTTTTACTGGAGCATAACTTACAAACTTATCTACACCTTCATATTGATATTCGCCCAACCCTGTTTCTCCAGAGATCATTTTCTTTTCAATATTTGCTAACCCCTGTAAATTAGCATCCTTTTCTGCTGCCTCAATTCCATTATACATTTGAGTAACTAAATCCCTATTTTTATGGGCTATTACCACTCCACTGTTATTTATCATAAATGAAGCTCCTGTTTGCCCAAACTTAACTTGATCTGTTAAATCACTTAAGTCGTTACCATCTTGTGATTCAGCTAATACTCCTACAATCTCATTATTGTATTTAATAGGAACTGCATATATAACTAGAAGAGTTCCATCAGTTTTATTTATTAATGGATCTGATACACTCCTTGTACCACTCATAGCTTTCTTAAAATAGTCTCTGTCTTTTACATTGGCTGTTAATCCCAATGTATTTATAAGATTTCCATCTTTATCTATATAACTTAGTCTATTGCAGCCAGTCCTCTTAACTTCACCTGAAAGAATCGATACTTTGTCTTGTAATAAGCTATTAGGATTATTTATATCTGGCCTTGCAGCAATAGCCTCTAGTGAATTTAATTCTCCCTCAATTCTTCCTTGAATATTACTTGCAGTCTGCTCTGCAATTCTAGGTAAAGTCTTATTTAAATTTGACTTTAATCCATTTAATGCGCTTATAACAGAAACTATGCCTAATCCAATACATGCAATTCCTATTATCAGCCCAAAGAATACTGTTAATTTTGTTTTTATACTTCTCATAATATCCCCCTTTAATATAATTAATACTTGAACTTAAGATGATTAATCCTCTTTAATATCGATCCTAAATTCATATTTTATACATTTTTTGACCTAATAATATTATTATACCATCTTTTCATCAAAATTCGTATTATTATTATCATTGGTTTTCATGAAATATTTTGTTATTTTAAAGCTATTCTCTATATTATTGAAAAAGCATCTCTATACATGGTCGAATTTGCTCCCATAAGTCATATTTCTTTAAATATTCCGCAGCCAGCCTAAGATTTCTTATTATCTTTTAATAAAATTCATCATTACTGTTTTCATTTAATTACAAACCTTATCCATCAATTTATATTTGTTCTTTAATAATCTTATTTCTATTAGAATTTTATGTTCATTAAAAACATAACAACTATTATTAGCTCAACCCTATAGCAAATTTTGATTATTATAGGATAAAAAAAAGACTCCAGGTTTAAATCCCCGAGCCTTTTTGCCTATCTTTACTTTTTTCACCGCTAGCTATAATAAACGTCTTTCCATATCTCGTATCTACATAAAACTTTTCATATGATAGTGCCAATTTTTGAAGGAATTTATCATAAAATTTTATAACATCATTTTTTCCTTCATTTGTTTTAAATACTTTACCCATCTCCATCTATTTTCTCCTTAGTATCATAATTTCGAAATCCAACTTTCAGCTTCTGCAATATCCTTAAAAGTTCTAAAATTGTTTCCTTTGTTAGATTCCATGATCATTTCTTTAAATCTATCATTAAGTTTTTCTTCATTTTCTATAATAACTGCGACTTTCACGTGATAATTTATAAATTTTTGCAACGCCATACCTGCGAGTCTAGTCTTAAGATTGAAAAAATCTTCAGATAATACATTTGAATGAAACATAATTGTATAAACGTCATTTTCCATACAAATAGATATACAATCCACCACATCTTGCTCTGAAGAAAGTTTCCATACTTCAGAAGCAAATTCTATATATTTAACATTATTTTTATTTACCACTTTATAATTCAAAATATTCACTCCCCTCTATATATTAGTTTGTTCCACAAGCATAGAAATAGATTTTAGCATTTCTTCAATGAAGCTTACATTCCCCCATAATAAAACCCTTAGCCTGTTTTCTTTTTCATCATATTTCATATTAATTGTTGATTTCCCCATTTTGGGGTCTTTACAATTCATTACTGCTATAAGCGTATTTGATATTCTAAAGTATTGTTCTTTATCCACATCATTTATATCAACAACAGTAGATACATTTATTTTTTGTTTTTCTGCTTCTTTAACTTCTCCATTAGTAAGAAAATCAATACTTGATTCATCACTAGTTTTTTTATTATTTATATTAACATTATTCTTTTCCATAAAAAGACTTAAATCATGACCAGAAATTCTCCATTGCTTTCCCACTTTACTTGCAGCAAGTTTTCCTTCTGTTATAAACTTTCTAATAGTTTTGTGATGCATGCCTAATATTTCTGCTACTTTATCTATTGTATAAAATTGATTCTCCATAAAAAATCTACCCTTTCAAAATTGATCTATGGTCAAATTATAATAATTCTTTTTACTTACGTCAAGCACTTTATTGTACTTTGTTATACTTTATTGTATTTTATTGAGCCATGATATAAAAATCTCACTACGTTCATGCCTTTTCTTAACTACGATTTAGTAAAATCTATATATACTACAATTCACAATGCACATTCCACAATTACGGCTAAAATTCTTGTAATATTCTTAGAATTATGATGAAGAATTAGTTTTGCAAAATATTATATAAATCTTTATATTCACAACATTTATCATAAACTTTCTTGCATAAACAAGATAATAAGAAGGAGAACCACATCCATAATCCGGACTTGGTTCTCCTCCATTACTTAAATATATTATTAAATTGCAATTTATAAAGTAAACTTAACTTGTGCACACTTATTGAGTAGTCACAGCGTAAGCGACCATCATTAAATAACTTCTTTGGTTTTAAAAAATTATTTTAAGTTCAATTTTTCAATTGCCCACTCTGCCATTTCTCGTACCTTTGGATTACTATCATTACAAGCATACAGTATATGTTCTTTATATTGCTCTTTATAGTCATTTACCATTACATTGATAGCATTAACTTTCCATTTCCAAACACTTGATTTATCTATATACCAAAACTTAGGCTGCATAACTTCTTCTAAAAATTTATAATCCATTTTGATTATTTTTTCTAGAGATATTTGTTCACTTAATTCCTGCAGATTAGGAAATTCTTCTGTTTCCTGCCAACGATTTTTATTCATAGGGCATGCATCTTGGCAGGCATCACAACCATAAACCCAATTTCCTATTTCTTCTCTATATTTTTCATTAATCATATCTCTTCCCATAAATGTAGTTATACAAGATACACATGCTATAGGATTCATTGTATATGGTTTTGATAATGAAGCTGAAGGGCATGCCTTCATGCATAGATTGCATTTATCGGAACAAGGTCTTACATTTGGTATTTCTACTGCTTCTAATTCCTTATCAATAAGCCATGCATCCAAATACACTGATGAGCCATTTTCAGTATAAAAGAAATTATTCTTTCGAACTATTCCAAGTCCAGCTTTCATAGCTGCAAAGCGTAGTGGCACAAGTCCAAAACCTCTTTCAGTTTCTGCTCTAAGCCCTAACTCTTGCATATATTCTTCAAATTTTACACTGTCTTGAAAATCTTTAGAATTCTTATCTTTTCTTGCATCAACCAAATAGTATTTTGCAATCATGCCTTTTAAATGTTCTGGAATATGATATTTGCCATATCTTCTCACACATATTACAATTGATTTTGCCCAAGGATAAGTATCTTGCAATTGTGTAAAACGATATTGACCTTGATAAAAACCTTTGGACTCTGGAACACGTTCAACCCGTTCATCAAGTCTTTCTTTATAGCCATCTATATCAGATATTTTAATGATTCCACACTTTTCATATCCTAAATTTAATGCTGCACTTTTTATTTTATCTGCTAATAAAGTCATTTTCTCTACACCCTTTCTTAGGTTAGGTAAAAAGATAATAAATTATATATGTTGCAATTGAATTTCTGTATTTAACCCTTTATTGAGCTCTTTGTTTACTAGAATAATAAATGTAAGTTTATTATTGCAACATATATAGTATGCTTGATTGTTATTGTTATTTATTTCACATATCCTAATTAATGATTATAATTATTCTCTTTCAACTATTAAGGCAGTCCCTTGACCTCCACCAATGCATAATGTTGCAAGTCCTTTTTTTGCATCTCTTTTTTCCATAGCATGTAGCAAAGTTACTAAAATACGTGCTCCAGATGCACCAATAGGATGTCCAAGAGCTATGGTTCCCCCATTAACATTTACTTTATTCATGTCTAAGTTTAAATCTCTAGCTATTGCTATACTTTGTGATGCATAAGCTTCATTTGCTTCTATTAAATCTAAATCCTCAGCTTTTAAATTTATTTTATCTAAGGCAGCTTTTGTTGCATAAAATGCACCATACCCCATTATTGCTGGATCTAATCCTGCTGATCCATAAGAAGTTATTTTAGCAAGTGGTTTTATTCCTAGAGCTTTAGCTTTATCCGCACTCATAATTACTAACGCTGCTGCTCCATCATTTAATCCAGATGCATTTCCTGCTGTAACTGTACCATTTTCTTTAAAAATAGGTTTAAGTTTTTTTAATGCTTCTATAGTATTACCGAACCTAGGGAATTCATCTTGGTCAAATATTATTTCACCTTTTTTAGTTTTAATTACTACAGGAACTATTTCATCTTTGAATTCTCCACTCTTGATAGCCTTTTCAGCTTTTTGTTGTGATAAAAGTGAAAATTCGTCTTGTTCTTCTCTTGTTACATTCCATTTCTCAGCCACGTTTTCTGCAGTTACTCCCATATGATAGTCATTGAATGCATCCCATAAACCATCTTTTATCATTTCATCAATGAATTCTCCATGTCCCATTCTTTGTCCCCATCTTGCATTATCAAGTAAAAATGGTGCACTAGACATGTTTTCCATACCACCTACTACGATAGCATCAGCATCACCAGCTTTTATAATTTGAGCTGCTAAACTTATAGCTCTTAATCCTGAACCACAAACCTTATTAATTGTAAATGCAGGTATTTCTACAGGTAGTCCAGCTTTCACAGCTGCTTGCCTTGCTGGGTTTTGTCCAAGGCCTGCTTGAAGCACATTTCCAAAGATAACTTCATTAATTTCCTCTGGTTTAATATTTGCTCTTTTAACAGCTTCTTTTATTACTATTGCACCTAATTCAACTGCTGGTACATCTTTTAAAGTCTTTCCATAAGCTCCTATTGCAGTTCTTACCGCACTTACTATTACTACATCTTTCATTTCGTATTCCTCCCATATTGAAAAGTTTACTTGTTATTTTTTTAACAAATTTTGATATAAAAAATTTATTCGCATTAATTATTTAAGAATGTTCATAAAACTTAATAGTTTAATTTGCAGCTGCTCTATGACTTTATATTATCAGATGATTATATATTTGTAAAATTGATATATTCCAATTGACAATTCGATTTTTTCGATATATTATTGAATTAACATAAAGATCGGAGTGAAATTAATGGATATAAGACATTTCAAAACTTTTAAAAGTATTATAGAAGAAGGTAATTTTTCAAATGCAGCGATGAAATTAGGGTATACTCAATCTACTGTTACCTCACAAATTCAGCAGCTAGAGCAGGAGCTCTCAATAAAATTATTCGAAAAAATTGGACGTAATATGGTATTAACTCCTTTAGGAAAAGAATTAATACCATACGCCGATGAATTGCTTAATACAGTGAAAAAGATTGAAAGCATTGGTAAATATGGCGATAACATCACAGGAGAATTAAAAATTGCCGTTGCAGAATCTTTAATGTCTTATAAATTACAAAATGTATTAGCTATGTTTAAGGAAAAAGCCCCTAATGTAAGACTTTCTATGGTTGCGCTAAATTGCTATGACATAAAAAATATGTTAGCCAGTGGTGAAATAGACCTTGGCTTGATGTATAATGTGGGAAGTAAAAATGAAAGTTTAAATGCTGTGAAGCTTTCTGATTTTGATGTAGCTTTAGTATGCTCACCGCAATTTGAACAAGAAAAATTAGATTTCAGCACGCCTAACCAAAAAATAAATACAAGCCTTATCATCAATGAAGTTGAATCAATTTATCGAAAAATACTTGAAAGTTATTTTTTTGATAAAAATATATTCCTAGATAACACAATCGAACTTGGCAGCATTGAGGCGATAAAAAAATGTGTTGCAAGTAATCTTGGAATTTCGTTTTTACCTCGTTTTACAATAGAGGAGGAGCTTGAAAATGGTAAATTAAAAGAGCTCAAAGCAGGCGACTTAAATGCTAAAATCACGGCAATATATGCTTATCACAAGAATAAGTGGATCAGTCCTGCAATGTCTTTATTTATTGAATTGGTGAGAAAAGATTTTAATATTCAATAACTATAGATATCCAGCTTTAAAATTATATTTATGTGTGGCAAAACCGAAATTAGATACAAATTTGTTCCAGCGGACTAATGAAATTTTCGCTGGATAGTTCTAAGTTGAAGGTTGAACCCATTTCTGCATGCTCCAAAAACAAGTTTGGGACAAGCAGAAAATGGAACAACCTTCAACTAAGAACCAATCACAACTCAATTTCAAATGCCGCTTTCACAAACATGTATATAATTTCTAGTAGGATCCACAAATATTAAAGTATATCTTTTGGTTTAGATATCTATATTTCTATATAAAATTTTACCCATCAGAATATATGACTTTTCTGGTGGGTTTATTTGTTCATTTTATCACTTAGGTCACACTTAAACTGCGCATGGATTTTTTGATTCTTACAAATTTTATATTTTTCTTCTACTATATATTTAGATCCTTGAGATACTGCTCCTAAATTGAGCCTATCATTATTAATAGTCGACCTAATTTACCATTCAACGTTTTTTATTTTCTAGGTAGGTAATAATATCTTCTACATATCCATCATTAAAATTGTTTTCGCTTAATATATAATAATTATTTTTACTTATATCATCTATATCGACCTTGTCTTTTATATATGGAGATATTAAGAGTAATGTATCTTCATCCTGAATTAAATTTTTTAGGTCATCATATGTAGAATCAACATGAACTTTATAATCCATATTTTTTTCTTTCAATTTTTGATTTAACTTTTCTTTCAGAGTTTCAGAAAGAGATTTTTTAAAAATATTTAATCCTCCATCCATTCCAAAGGGATTTGGTCTAGCCCCTACTATTACTTTGGCGATGATAATAATATTTTTCAATTTTATTTCCTCCAATATTTTCTCATATACTATATAATACCATAAATTTAATTAAACCCCATGCTATTTATCAAATGTAGTAATGAAATTAGAGTATATCCAATCTACTGTTAATTCACGAATTTACCATCTATAACAATGACTATCAATCAAGTTATTAGCCCAAATTGGACTTCATCACTCCAAACAAAAAAATAGTAGCCCAATGATTACTCATGGATAGCTACTAATTTTTTAACTATTATAAAATTATAGTGATACCAGTTGCCTAAGCAACTAGAATTATATACTATATGGTTTTAAAACATATTTCCGCATGTTTATTTGCCAAATTGTTCTTCCGTAATATCAAGTGTCGAAAGGTTACCAGCGTCACTTTACTTTTCAAATTAGTCAACGCATATTACTCCTTTTATCTAAAATCTCATAATATAGATTTTAGTCCAATCAGAGTATTATTATCTGTAGCTTTTACATCGGTATTTAGCGAAACAGATGCCAACGGAGTAACTATGGATTTCTTATCCTAAAAAGAATCCATATATACACTCTTAATCAACGCAAGCTTATAAGCTCTTGTTGATCAAGAATAGTATCTTTTAATTATAGTAAAGTACCGCCAGATGCTTCAATACGTTGACCTGTAACCCATCCCATTTCATCCGTGCATAGACTAGCGACAACACCTCCAATATCAGAAGCTTCTCCAATTCTTCCGAGTGCAGCATGAGAACCAACAATATCTTTCAAACCTGGATTTTTAATATAAGTATCTCCACTAAATTCAGTGTTAACAGCTCCAGGCGCTATAGTATTCACTCTTATACCTCTAGCTCCTAATTCTACAGCTAAATATCTAGAAAAAACTTCTACTGAACCTTTTGCTGAAGCATAAAGTCCAGAACCTGGGAATGTAAAGCGAGTTAATCCTGTTGAAGTGTTCACAATTCCACCTTTGTCAGCAATAAGCGGAATTAGTTTTTGTGTCAAAAAGAAAACTCCTTTAAAGTGTATATTAACTATTTTGTCAAATTCCTCTTCTGTAACTTCTAAAATAGGAGTGTGATTTGAGATCCCAGCATTATTAATTAAAAAATTAAACTGCTCTCTATTCCATTTATCCTTTAAAACATCTGATAACTTAGATGCAAAGGAATCAAAGGAAGATATATTACTTACATCAAGCTGAATAGCAGCAGCTTTACCACCATTTGCTTCAATTTCTTTTACAACTTCATCTGCTTTTTCTTTTTGATTATTGTAAGTGATAATTACATCTATTCCTTTTTTAGATAATGTTATTGCAGAATTTCTGCCAATTCCACGACTTCCACCTGTAACTAATGCAATTTTATTATTTGGGTTCATAAAAACCTCTCCTTTAAATATTTATTAACCATTTAGAAATTAATATCTCATTATTTATACTGCTACTTATACTTCAAAGATAGTATTAGTCATCAGTTTTAATGTTAATCCAAGAAGGTATAAGTTACTTGAAATTTAATTTCCTATGATTTATACTCATGTTAATACCTAGAGATATCTCTAGGTCAAGCTTTTTTTTTTATAAATTTTAAAGGGGGATTTTAAAATTGACTTATACAATAAAAGATATATCAAAAATGTTTGGAATTTCTATATATACAATTCGTTTTTATGACAAAGAAGGACTTCTACCATTTGTCATGAGAAATAAGTCAGGAAACAGAGTTTTTACTGAATCAGACGTAGGTCTGTTTAGAACAATTTGCTGTTTAAAGAATACTGGCATGCAACTTAAAGATATAAAAAAGTATATTGATTTCTGCATGGAAGGTACTAGCACCATAGATTCACGAAAAGAATTACTTTTAAAACATCAAGAAGTAATTTTAAATCAAATAAATGAACTCAATGAAAATTTAGACCTTATTCATTTTAAAATAGAAAGGTATTCATCTCCTGACTCAGTCCAAATTATTAACGCAGAAAGAAAAAAATTTTATGATGAAAAACGTGAAAATAACTTACTATAGTAATCAGACTTGTTCTACTTAAACCTAATACTTCCTCTAAATATTTATATATGTATCTATGAAAACAGTTTTAATGGTGCATATTTGTATTTAAAACTGTTCTCCTATAAATATATAATAAGTTATAAAGTGGTTCATGTGTAAATATGTTGTAATTCCTTATAAAAATTATAATAGATGAAATATTCAATGTCTAACCATTATTTCTTCTACTAAAATTAGCTATTTACAATTTTTCAAGAAGATATTATTAAAACATATACGCTAAATTCTGCTAACTATTAATTGTTATATACTAATTTCACATTACTTATGATACGGTATTTTTACCTATGAAAATAGTCCGAAGCAAGTCATATAAATACCTCAGACTATAAATCTTATTTACTTATGATATAGTTCACTCTTTATCATTCTAAACTCTTTTTACTGATTAAAAAGTTTGTATAGTCATATAAATTTCTGCTACATAGTTCTTATAATTCTTTTTTCCAGATATAAAACAATCTAAGTTATTATCATAGGCGGCTTATATTGAAATATATACATTAATCAAATCTATTAACCTGAAAAAGTTTCAAATCTTCAGAAGCTGTTCCTAAATACAATTGACTAAGCATAATTCCACCCAGTATAGCAAATAAAATACCATTTGCTCCATAGCCTAAGCAATACCATAATTTTTTATTGTTTGGGTCCTTTCCTAAAAAGCCTAAATTATCTTGTGTTGATGCAAATGCTCCACAATACCTATAATCTATTTCTATATTCAAGTCCGGAAATAAATTTTTAAGTCTTTGTTCTAATTTATCATATTGTTTTTCACATAATTTCTCATTAAATATGTCCGGCATAAAATTTATATCTTTTCCTCCAATTATTATCCGATTGTCATTAGTAGTCCTAAAATAATTGTATGGAACCTCATTATCTCTAATTACTACACCCTTATAGATTTCTCTAAGGTTTTCTATTGGTTTTGTTGCTATATTGAATGCTGTGGTTTTGATTCCAAATGCTCTTTTTGTAAAAAGTTCAGTATTATATCCTGTTGCGACTAATAAAATTTTACCTCTAACTTTATGTCCATACACTGTTTCTGATATAACTTCATTTTCAGTGTAATTAATACATGTTAATTCTGAATTTTCATATACTCTTAATCCTTTTTTACAACTTGAATCAAGTAGTGCATGAGTAAATTTATATGGATCAAATTGCGCTCCTCCACCTTTGCTAAGTACTCCAGCCTTTACATCAAAAGAAAAAGGATTATTAGTTTCATCAATAAATTCTACCGGAAATCCAGCATCATATCTAATCTTATATTCCTGCTCAATTTCCTTTATCTCAATCTTTTTATCTGTATACAGGAAGCTATCAGTTTTCTTAAACTCGCATGTATTTCCGTACTCATTTATAAATTCATCTATTTCATCTAATGCTTTCATTCCTAATTTATATGACTTTATAACATTATCTATAGACGTATAGGCTTTTAATTCCATAGCCTTACTATCGAGTTCATATTGAAGAAGTGAAGTAGTTATGCTAGTACTGCCATGAGCTATTCTTGATTTCTCTAGAATAACAGCATCAATATTATTTTTAGTAAAATAATACCCTAAGATTGCTCCGGTAACTCCCCCTCCAACTATTATAACCTCTGTATTAATATCTTCTGTTAGATACTCATATTGTTTTTTAAGTTTATTAATTCTTCTAAAAAAACAATCTCCCTGCACATACTGTATATTCATAATAACTATCTACTCCCTTAAGTTTTAACTAAATTATAATAAAATTATTATTTGCCAAAATACTTTTAATATGTATAACAATAAATTAGTACACATGACGTCAAGCATCAGAAGTCATATTTCAAGCATTACTCGTTTATGTGCTCTTTTTAATGGAGTAGGTAGTTTTTTATAAAGATTATGTAGATGTAATCTCCATTGAGGAGTAGAAGCATCGTCTCCAAAAAATTATAAATAGCCTTAAACATTTTATATCAATGTTTAAGGCTATTTATAGCATTTATTTTGTATATCATTTAGTAAAACTCTCTATCGAAAGTAATGATACTCCTATAAGAAGGATTAATATTATATATCACATCTTGTATTTGAGCTTGTAGTTCCTTTTTTTCGCTATCTTTAAAACTAGTCTTGTCCAATACCACATCAAATAATATAGTTTTTTCTTCACTTTTTCCAACAACTCTAAAATCATGCATAGATACTATACCCTTTATTACTTTAATCTTTTCATAAACTTCTTCTTTTAAGGCTGTAATCTCAGGGCTGTCTGTATTAATTGGGTCCATATGAATTGAAAGATATACATTCATTCGTTTACCAATTTCCTTCTCAGCCTTATCTATAACATCATGAAGTTCCATAATAGATATATTGCTTGGAACCTCAGCATGCAAAGAAGCCATATATCTACCAGGACCATAATTATGAATTACAAGATCATGTACTCCGCATATATATTTATAACTTATTACGCTGCTTTTTAGCTCTTCAACAAATTCCTTTTCTGGCGCCTTCCCAATTATAGTACCAAGCATTTCTCTTCCAAGTTCTATACCTGAATGGAGAATAAAAAGAGATACAATGAATCCTATATATCCATCAATGGGAAAGGTTGTAAACTTTGTAATAAGCAAAGAAAATGTAACCATAGATAGCACTAAGATATCAGTAAAGGATTCTAATGCTGATGCTTTGAGTGCAGATGAATCAATAACATTACCTATATAATTTGTAAATCTATTAAGAAAAATTTGCAATGGTATTGCACAAAGCATGCAAATAAAACTTACTTTATCAAAAGGTATAGTTACGGGATGTAAAACACGCAAAAATGAGCTTCTTAGAAATTCAAATCCTACTACAAGTATGGCCCCAGAAAATAAAAGCGCAGTTATATACTCTATTCTTCCATAGCCAAAAGGATGCCTATCATCTGCCGGACGATTTGCAAGTTTAAAACTAAATATTGTAACTAACGAAGATAATGCATCTGTAAGATTATGAAAAGCATCTGCTGTAATGGCTATACTATTTAGAAATAAACCAATAACAATTTCTAGAATAAGAATAGAAGAATTTATTATTATCCCGACATTTCCTCCAAGAGTCCCGTAAGATTGCCTTACTGATTGGGAATTTACATTTTTGTGGTCTTTAACAAATTTTCTTATTAAAAAATCAAAAATAGATTTCATATATTTCGCCTTCCACCGTTTTATCTTATTTATTCCACGTATGTTTATATATGCGTTTAATCAATAAATTAACACTATAAACTTACTCAATAATTCAGCGTATTATTAAATATTATACCATAAAATTCCTTATACAGTATAATAAACAGCTCATATGCTAATGAGCTGCTTATTATATATTTAGAGCAAATTATCGGCAAAAAAGCTCATTTATTTATAGTACGGTTCAGCGTATTAGTAATAAGTTGATACTCCATTTTCCTTACTCGCTTATTATATTTATGCACAATCAAATAAATAACAAATCCATTTGCCAGTGTATTTTCCATGGCAATTTCGTACTTGTTATTTATTTTCATGTACCTTACTTTATTAAATCTAGGTAGTTATACAGACACAATATTTATTAATCCTAGTTTGCTACTACTTGATTATTTTTTATTTTATTATTAAAAATAATATATAGTATCGCTCCAGTTAAAAAGGTAATTATTTCTGTAATGGTCATAGACCATATAACACCATGCAATCCATAGAAATTATTCAATACTATTATGACAGGAATAAAAAGAATTCCTTGTGTAATTCCCATAATTGTAGATGGTATTCCTTGACCTGATGCTTGAAAAATTCCTGTAAATAATGTAGTAAATCCATTGAAAAATGCGGAAATAAGCATCGCTGTCATGATATAAACTCCAACAGTTAATACTGCTGAATCATTAGAAAACAGATGAATAATTACATTTCTAAAAATAAAAACTAAAGTAACAAATCCACCTGATAATCCTAAAATCCATAAAGCTGATTGTTTTATACTGTCTTTTAATCTCTTAAAGTTTTCATTAGAAAAATTATATGCAATTAAAGGAATAATTCCTAATGCAAGCCCCATTGCAAGAAATTCTGGTACTTGTACAAGTCTCAAGGCAATACCAAAACTAGCTACTACACTTTCTCCATATCTAATTGAATAATTATTCAAAAGAAGCGTTGTAATAATTAGAAAACCAGCTAGGAACAATTCAGAAACCCCAACTTTATATATCTCTATTTTATCTTTAAGAGAAATATTAAAATTCTTAATAAATCCTTTTAAATTCTCACTTTTTGTTTCCAAGTAGTAAATATAATAAATTGATGAAGCTATATTAGCTAAAATCATTGATAATGCTACCCCTACAACATCAAATCTAAATACTAGTATAAATAATGGGTCAAATATAAGACCAAAAATTGTACTTACAACCATTCCGAACATTGATTCTTTTGATGCTCCTTCTGCTCTCACAACTTGCTCCAATGCGAAGTTCATTATAATTGCAAAACCACCAATAAACATAGTTAAAGAATAACTTTTTGTATAATTAATAATAGCAGAAGTATCTGCCCCCAAAATCTTAACAATAGGATTAAGTGCTATCATGGCAATTATTCCAAGCAAAATTCCTATAATAATACTACTATAAAAAGAATATCCAGCTATCTTCTTAGCTTTCTCTTTATCTTGTTTAGCAATAAGACGGGTTATAAATGTTCCGCCTCCTGCCCCTAACATATTTCCAAAAGCCATTAGTATAGTGAAGATTGGTAGTCCTAAAGTGATAGCAGTTAACATATCTGTATTGTTTAATAGTCCAATAAAAAAAGCATTAATAACGTTATATATTGTACCTACTGACATACCGATCATCATAGGAATAGATAAATGTGCAATTGCCTTAGTAATCGGTGCACTTTCTAGATAATATTCGTTTGAAAATTTTTGTTTCATAATTTCATCCTCCATAATAAGTTTTATTAGAATTCATATTCTTAGAATTCTAAGTTTTTAGTTATAAGTTATTATATTAATAACTTATAGATTTCTATCTACTTTCAATAACAAAGCTAACAAAGTTTCCTTCTCTTGTTCCGTCAAGTTTGCAAAAATATTTTCCTCTGCCTCAACTACCAATTTATTAAAATCTTCTATAAGCTCAGCACCTTTAGGCAATACATATATATATTTTTGTCTCTCATTTTCTTTAGGAATTCTTCTTTCAATATATCCTTTCTTCTCTAATCCTTGCAGCATACTTGTAATACTTGCTTCTGTACGTTGAAAGACTTTTGCCAAATCTTTTTGAATAATACCACTGTCTTGATGTTCATAAATATAACCTATCATGCGTCCTTGTTGAGAATTCAATCCTAACTTTTTGACTTTTTCATCAGAACTGAGTTTCATTTTTATCGCAATGCTTCTAATTAATTGTGAATATGGTGTTTCTACAGAGTATCCAGACTTAGTCATTCAAATCCCTCCTAAACTTCACTTAGAATTCTAACTATTTATAGTTTAACAATTAGAGTTGTAAGTGTCAATATTTATTTCTTATAATTATTTCTATATTTATAATATTTCTTTTTTTACATGCTATCTTTTACTTATGATATGGTTCACCGTATCAATGGTAAGTGATAACCTTTTTATTAAAATAAGATGTCCATTCTTTGAATATCCTATTTGTTATCATATTTTAGTTACTTTTCGCTCTTCTAAGTATATTTATTTCTTTATATGTAAGTCCTGTAAGCTTAGTTATTGCTTCATTATCTAATCCCATTTCTATTGCTTTTATCGCCGTTTTAGACACTTTTTAAGTTATACATAATTATTATTTTTAAAATATTTACTCCTAATTCAGTAAGCTAAATTATTACACTTTAATAAGCTTAATAAACTCTTCAGTTGCTGTAGAAATAGGAATATTTTTGTGGGTTGCTATTCCTAAAACTCTTTCAGGAATTTTTTCTTTAATAGAAACCTTATATAATTGTTTTTCTTCTAGTTCTTTTTGAATATAATCTTCTACAACACATGAAACTCCTAATCCTTTTTTAGCAAATTCAATTAATAAATCCATACTGCTTAACTGTATTTGCGGAAATACTTTTAATCCATATGAACTAATATAATTATCTATAGAATCTCTTCTATCACTACCTTTTTCAGGAAGAATAATAGGATAGCCATCAAGCATTTCTTTTAGTGATATTTCTTTTTCAGAAACAGTCTTATACTTTTCTCCTACTACAAAACAGTCTTGCAATTTAAATACTTTATTAATATTAAGAGAATCTGTATTTTCTATATTCATATTTAAGATTCCAATATCTACTTCACCAGCCTCTAAGGCCCGAACTATTTTATATGTTGGCTGATCTTTAATATATATTTTTATATTTGGGAAGTTAATACTATATTCTTCTAAATATTTCATAAGATAGTATTTGCATGTTGTACTGCATGCAGCTATCCTTATTTGGCCTAAAGTAAGATTCTTTAATTCTAAAAATTTTCTTTCTGCTGTCTGCATAAGTCCATAACCCTGTTCTATATATTTAAACAATACTTCACCCTCTAAGGTGAGAGAAACTCCTCTCGGAGTTCTATAAAACAATTGTCCTCCTAATTTTTCTTCTAATAATTTTATGGACTGACTAACCGCTGGCTGTGATGTGAAAAGTTCTTTTGCTGCTTTAGATATACTCCCTAATTGTGCAGTAATATAAAAAATTCTGTAAAGTTCAAGATTAATATGCATATAAAAATTTAATATACCTCCTATACTTAATATTAATTTTACTTATATCTATTTGTTAATTATAATTAATTTGTAAAAGTTAATCAAGGACTAAAAGTATTGGAGGTGATATTATGATTAACGAAAATTGTAGTTGTCCAAACAAAAATTGTGAAAGACACGGAAATTGTTCTTCTTGTATAGAATTCCATAAGAATACCGAAGTTTCTGTATTTTGCTTACGTTTGAAAAATACTGATAATAAATTAGAAAAGTAAAATTAGTTGTAAATGTATTTTATATAATAAGGCACAAGCTTTCTTTTAATTTATTTTTTAATGCTTTTGCCCTTTTCCATCATTATACATTGTCAATTGCAGATTGTCTCATGATTATTTTAGCTTTTAGCATTATTACATTTATGTTGTTTTATAGGAATTTCATAAATTACTATACACTAGAAAAACTGTTTCTATAAAAGTTGAATAATTCTAAGAGCAAATATATAGGAGTGTATGAAAATGACTACAAATAAAAATCAGAATACTAATAGCGGTATCTCAACCTTGCTAATTCTACTTTTAGCTGTTTCATGTGGTGTAATAGTTGCTAACCTTTACTATGCTCAACCATTAATTGAATTAATCAGCTCTGATATAGGATTACCTTCCAGTACGGCAGGATTGGTAGTTACGCTGACGCAAATGGGATATTGTATCGGGTTATTATTTATCGTGCCTTTAGGCGATATTTTGGAAAACCGAAAGCTAGTAGTATCTTCATTATTATTAACTGTTTTTGCTTTAATAATTGGAGCTTCATCTAATGTTGCAACACTATTTTTGATAGCTACATTTTTCATTGGACTTGGATCTGTAGCTGCTCAGATATTGGTTCCTTATGCAGCTCACGTATCACCAGAAGCCTCACGTGGTCGAATAGTTGGTAATGTCATGAGTGGACTATTACTTGGTATTATGCTTGCTCGCCCTGTAGCTAGTCTTGTAGCTGGATTTTTTGGCTGGAGATTAATGTTTTTTCTATCTGCAGGATTCGTTCTTATTATAATTCTAATATTATACAAGTTATTACCTTATAGAAAACCGTCGATAAATACACAATATCCGATACTGCTTGCTTCTATGTGGAAACTAGTTAAAACTACACCTATTTTACGCCGTCGTGCTATTTATCATACCTGTGTATTTGGAGCCTATAGTCTGTTTTGGACCACAGTTCCCATGCTGCTTAGAAGCCCTGCTTTTCATCTTTCACAAACTGGCATTGCTCTATTTGCACTAGTAGGGGTTTCAGGAGCTGCAGCATCACCAGTGGCTGGATGGTTAGCTGACAAAGGATTAGTTAAGATCTCAACTGCCATTGCTCTAATTATTGTTATTATTTCATTGTTGTTATGTTTATTAGCACAAACTGGCTATTCATTAGCATTATTAATTTTGGTTATTGCATCTATTTTATTAGACATGGGTGTTTCAGCAAATCTTGTCCTTGGTCAACGAGTTATTTTCTCTTTGGGTGCTGAATATCGCAGCCGTTTAAATGGATTATATATGGCTTTTTTCTTTGTAGGTGGTGCTATTGGATCAGCTGTTGGAGGATGGGCATATGCAGTTGGTGGTTGGAATGCGGCCTTATATATAGGAATAGCTTTTCAAATTATTGCATTAATTTATTTTGCTACAGAAAAGTAGACTGTTAGTTACTACACTAAAAGAATAGTCTGTTGCAAAATGAACTATACCATGTCAAGTAGACAGTTAAAATAATAAATCTTTATTTGTCCACTTGACATAGTTAAGTTCATTTTTTGATTGTCATGGAATTCATAATGAAAGCAAAACATCTGTTATCTTTCCATTTTATTATCCAAGCCTAATAAATTTATCTTTTACTTATGATATGGTTCTCCGTATCATAGGTAAGTGATATTATCCATTTTGTTAAGTTCCCCATAAAGTCACTAATTTTAACATAAATGTTTAAATTTTCATTTTCGATGCAGTTGCTACAACAAAATCTTTAAATACTTCAGCAGCTGGAGTAATATAACCATTCTTTAACCACCCCATATGAATAGTCCTGTAGCATTGAGGTTCTCTTATTCTAATTACTGACACTTGATCTGTTATTAAATTAGGTATATTAGGAATAATAGAAATACCTAATCCTGCACCAACAAAGCCAGCAACCACCATACTACTCTCATTAGGTTTTACTATAGTCTTTGGCATAATACCAGCCCTTCTAAAAATAGAACACATTTTATTTGCTATATTTTCAGAAAAAAGTGCAAAAGTTTCATCTTTTAAATCTTTTAACATTACCTCTGATTGGTCAGCAAGCCTATGATTTTTAGGTACTATTATAACAAGCTCATCATTTTTTATTGGAACTGACTCTATTTTTTCATATTCTTCAATATTTTCAAGTTCATCATAAAAACCTAAGTCAAATTTACCATTCTCTAATCCCTCTAAAATACTGCTAGTCGAATTCATTCCAAATTCAAATTTTACATTTGAATTTTCCTTTAAAAAGTCGCTTATAATCGTTGGAATAAAATGTGTTCCAATAGTATAAAGTGACGAAATAGAAACTGTGCCTGTCATAGGATTGATTATATTCTGTAATTCCTGGATACCATCATTAATTTCTTTTATTGCAGCTTCTGCATGCTTTAAAAACATACTGCCAAAGCGGGTTAATTTTATATTCCTCCCATTCTTTTCAAACAAATTAACTTCCAACTCTTCTTCTAATTTCGAAATTGCCTTGCTTAAAGCTGACTGAGTTACCAATAGTAAGTCAGCCGCTGTAGTATAATTTTGCGTTTCTGCTATAACTTTAAAGTATTCCAATTGCTGCCAGTTCATATTATATATAACCTCCTTAGTTTATAATCTTTAAACTCAATTGGTAAGGTAACATTTCTACGTAGTACTCAAACCTCTCGTTAGAAAATTACTATACTAAAATAATATATTACTTTCAACTTTTGCGTAAATTATTTGCCAAATACAAATTTATTAAAACATATCCTAGGTAAAAGTTTAAGTATTAAATAACCATAACCATGTATGAATTTTATTCATATATATAATGAAAAAGTTCCATTAGACGTCTTAGAATTTTATTGATATCATAATATTACTTTCTTAATAAATTTTAAAACTCAATAAATTAATTATAAAATCTACTCATATATTTATAAAGATTATAAGCTAGTTTATTAAGATATTATAATTTTTAAATGCATATTCAATAATAACCACTAAGGTAAAATAAAATATTTCTTTAAAGAAGGAGAAAAATTATGAATGAAGTAATCAAAAATATTTTAACAAGAAGAAGTATAAGATCTTATACGGATGAGCAGATTTCCGATGAGGATTTAAATATAATCTTAGAAGCTGCAAAATTTGCTCCAAGTTATAAAGGCACTCAAAGCTGGCATTTCGCTGTAGTTCAAAATAAAGAGAAAATCAATCAGCTAATTTCTGTAATAAAAGAAGCCTTGCAAAATTCTTCTATAGAGCAATATAAAAAGATGGGGAATATACCTAATTTCAATCCATTCTATAACGCTCCTACTATAATCATCACAGCTTGTGATAAAAACTCGCCAGAAAAAGAAGCAGACTCTGCTGTAGCACTTGAAAATATAATGCTAGCTGCTCACTCGCTTAATATTGGTTCATGCTGGATATCATCTTTAAGTATCGTTCGAGATGACCCTAAGGTTATAGGTATACTTTCAGAACTTGGTATTCCTGAAAATTATACTATATTGGGTACTGCTGCTTTAGGTTTTAGCAATAATAGTAATGCAAAGGCGGCACCTAGAAAAGAAGGAACTGTAAGCATTGTAAAATAAATTTAAAAGCTGAGCGAAAGTTATTATCGCTCACAACTGAATAAAAGTATGTGAATAAATCATATACTTTTATTCAATTTTAGTTTCGCATTTATTTATGATACGGTTCCCCCTCCATTATCCTAGATTTTCTTTGCAAATTAAAAATTTTATTTAGTCATATTAATTTCCAATTATATATATTCTTATAATTCTCTCTTCCAAATATAAAATAGTCTAAACTATTACCATAGATAAGTCTTCTAATTATCCAAGGGAATCTGTTTTATCAACAGCTTCTCCCTTTTTATATTTCATCTTGATTTTACCCTAGCCCATTTAAAAATATCCACTACAATTTTATTATCTACTCAAAAATTTTTTCTCCCAATATGGAGATCTGTTTTTCTATCTTAAAATTAAATAAAAATACAGGACTTTTTAAGCCTTACAGCCTTCAAACCCGCATTATACAAGCATATTCTTCAGAATATTAGAATATATATTCTGGTATTCTGAAGAATAAATATTGTTAAGAATATAAGAATTCTATATATTAAGTTTGTTGTAGATTATACTTAATTTCTACGTTTCTTTTGTGTAGATCATCTTTTTGAATATACAATAAAGATATTTAAAATCTCATTTTCGTTATGAATAAATAAAATAATATACGTGGCAATGCAATAACAGATAGTATTGCAATCGCAGTATGTACTTTTTTCTCATCTCGTAATATAAACAAGAAAAACTTATATCCTAAAATGCCAATTAATCCGCCTAAACAATTTAGAATTATGTCATCAATGTCTGATGCTCCAATTCCAAAAATCCCCTGAATGATTTCAACAAACAAACTCATTATAAATACAAACAACAAATTGGTTATTACTCTTTTATTATTTTTGAATAATAGCAAATATGCACCAAGAGGAATAAATATAGCTATATTTCCAACCACATTACCAAAGGCAAACTTTTTTATAGAGGCAGTACCACTAAATAGATATTCCTTTATACTATAAAAAGGAATGAGGTTAATTGACCTATGTTCCAAATTAGAGATTCTTGATAAAAACAATATTTTAATTAATAAAAGTATGTAGCAAATGAAAACACCATATAAAAAGAATGTTTTGATCCGTTCTCGTTTATTCATAATAATACCTCCATTTTTCATTTGATTACTGATTATTCTCCGATGTTCAGTTTATAAAAATCTTCCGTTCGCATTTATATACAAGCATTCACTATTGTTATATATAAAACGGGTAGTAGAAGCATCCACGTCACTATGACATATTAATATGCCCTTTACATACTACACGGCAAGACGCATGTTAAGCATCTTGTTTTCCTAATATTTCATATCAAAGCCTGTCCTATTCGATAATTTCATCTTACCGAAATCAGATAAGAAATGTTGGAATTTTTGCTTATGAAAATCTTAATAAATTCTTATGAATAGCTTATTATTTTCCTATGCCGCTATATACAACTAATGCATCGATAATATTATACTGTTCCGTATGGTGATTCCCTTTAGCACCGGCTGTAATTAAAATATATTCCTGCTTCCCCACTTTGGCAAGACTCGCAAGACATAGACCTGCTTTATCGGTATATCCAGTTTTCCCTCCTAAAATTTCCCCACCAACAATATTTTGATTCTTTAGCTCTTCAAACATGGTACTGTTAAAGGTTATCCCGCGAGGATGCTTATTCGTAGGTGCTGTGGAATGACGAGATGAAGTAAAAATCTCCCTGAAGGTATCATTTTTCAATGCATAGCTTAGAAGAATAGACAAATCTTTGACTGTTGTATAATGGTTTTCATCCTGAAGCCCTGTGGCATTTTCAAAATGAGTATTTTTCATACCAAGATCAGCTGCCTTTTTATTCATCATTTTTGCAAAATTCTGCTCTGACCCTGCTATTTGATTGGCAAGCCCAATGCAACACTCCGCGCCGCTTGGTAGCAGCGCCCCGTATAATAGGTCGATTGCCTTGACCTGCTCTCCTGGTTGAAAACCTGCCATTGATGCATCTTCTCCGTACAGCCCCTGAAACATAGAATTGGCCAGTTTGATTTCTTTCTTCGTATTAGGTAGATTTTCTATGGCAACAATAGCTGTCATCATTTTAGTCAAAGAAGCAGGATAGATTTTTTCTTCACTATTTTTCTGCATCAGTATGGTATTATCTTTTAGACTGATCAGAATCGCATTAGGACTGTTCAGCTTGTCAGGAGATATTGAAACAGAGGCATCAAACGAGGAAGCCAACGTTATTCTACCGTCATATTCTGTCCCAAAGATATACTCATATCCTGGAATAATGATGTATTTATAAACAAAAGTTTCAATTCCAATCATTAACAGAAATGCCACAGCTATGAATATTTTTGACTTTTTCTTTTTTACTTTTCTTACCATAATAAAACAACCCCTTATTCTGTTCTTATATTATTTAAACACAGAATAAGGATCTATATTAGAATTCCATCTTATGAACTTCTTAAGATTTTCTTATGACGGAATCTTTACTATAAATATAATATTTTTTGTATTCTTTCCACAGTAATTGTACCATCGTGCGCCGTAACAATTTCTTGTGTTATTGCTAAACTTGACCATGCTTCACCAATGTTCGTGGAACGTGCAGAATCTAATCTATAAAACTTTTTAAAAATAGTGTCAAGCTTTCCCTACTAGAGCATGAACAAAAGCAACACTCATCTAAGAACGAGTGCTGCTTTCAATTATTCGTTTATATAAGTATTTACTCTGTCCTGGATAGTCCTTGCTGCATCATCAGCAGTCTTTTGACCATTAAAAAAGACTTTGCTCTCTTCTTGTACAATATCTAATACTTTTTGGTCTACAGGTGCATATTTTTTTGCCTTGCTAATTAGTTCAGGAACTATATCAACATCTTCCTGAGTAAGAGGTTTAGTAATTTTTATAACTTGACCATTATCAGCGAACTTTAGCTTATTATTCCCTATAGCTTTCTTTGACGTATCTATTGTGTCCTGTGCAGCTTTAGAAGATGCAGTCTTGTTAATTGGAAAGCTAGTCCAGGAAGACTCAGACATCATCTCATCGGAAACTAAAAATTTAAGGAAATCCCAAGCAAGATCTTTATTTGAGGATTTATTATTAATTCCAAAAGTTGTAGTGGCAGTGAATGACAAATTGTCTCCTTCTCCTGGATATTTTAAGAAATCCACACCTCCCTCATAAACTTGTTTTTTTAGCATTAAATCAAAATACATGCTCAGCTTGGTTGGGCTAAATACTACTCCTCCTCTCTTAGTTAAATTACCCACTTTTCCATCAGCAGTATCTGTATTTACATAATTTTTATCTATCATGGATTTTGCTAAATTCATAAGCTCAATAAATTCTTTTGAATCAAAGCTTAAAGTTTTTTGGGTTTTATCTACAAATTTATTATAGTTTTCAGAGACAAGGTAAGATACTAGCATACTCCCATCTACGCCTGAAAGGGCATATATTCCCTGCACACCATCTTTTTTGCTACCGTCTACAATCTTAGCTGCGGTATCCTCAAAATCATTCCAGTTCCATTTATTATCATCAACTTTAATGTTGTATTTATCTAATAATGCCTTGTTAGTCTCCAAAACATTAAGACTTATGCTTAGAGGAAAACTATACAGATTTCCATTATACTTCATGGCATCAAGAATATTTGAGTAATAATTATTTAAGTCGAAGTTCTTGTCATCTTTAATCATATCACTTAAATTTGCAAGCAGATTTTTATCAATATATTTTTCATATGGGAGAGTGTTTAAGGATATAATATCGCTACCTTTTCCTGACATAAGTTCTGTGTTCATGGCAGTAACATATTTTTCAATATCCTCAGGTTTTTCATCTTCTACACTCCTAGAAACTTTCCCCTCATTTCCTCCTGGCAGTGGATCAGACGTATATTCCTTAATGTTAATAATTGTATCTGGATGCTTCTCCTTATATTTTTTTATGGCCGTATCAAGATAATTATCTTTTGTTATTACAGAAATAGTTAAGGTATTATCACCCGAAGTATTTGTCGCACTGCTGTTACTTACTGTACTTTTGCAGGCAACTGTACCAATTGCCGTTAACACGACTAGGCCTAGACATGTAAGTTTTTTTGAAATATTGATTCTAAATAATTTGTTTTTATACATTTTAAATACACTCCTCTTTGTTATCTATATAAATTTTATTTTTTATGGCCAAATACCGTAGTAGCGTAAGAAATATAAAAGTAAAAACTAATATTACCCCTTTAACATTAATTGTGATAGGCATTTTCAATATGAGTAAGATAATTAAAGCTAGTATTACTAATAAAATGAGTAAAATACAGCAATATAACAATGTTTTAAATACATTTTCCTCCTTGAGCTTTAAAAGTTTAAGTGCAAGGAAATATAATGGAAAACCTGTCAGCAGCTCAATGGAAAAACTTATGTTTTGCATTATGCTTAACAAATTTAACTTCATCTCAGGATAGGTAGGAACGTAGCCTACATTTCTGACTTTATCTTGTATTAAACTCTTAAAAAGTTCAGAGTAAAAGGTTGTATCAATTAGTTCAGAAGGCACAAAGTTTGGTGGAATATATATATTGAATTTTACTGTGACCCAAATAAGATATATAAAGGTTACAAGTAAAGCTATTTCTACTACTGAAATGATAACCAGAGCAGATCTCATTCTTAAAACATCTTTCAAATAATTCCCTTTGAGATCTGATTTTATCATTGAACATATATATACTGACTTATCTTTTACAGCAAGCAGTAATATGAGAATTGAAACTATGCCTAAGATAAAGACCATCAACAAATCTTTCTGTGCCAAAATTACTTTTTCAATATTGTAATCAATGATCTTATAATTATCTGCGCTTTTTCCAATAGAAGTTAGAGCTTCAGTGACTTTACTAATATTCTGACCCGTTGTGCCACTGCTTGAGAGATTTACCTCAAAGGAAGTAATCTTTGAATCCATATCATATAAGAGCATTTGCTCAACTGGTATGTAAACACTACCAAGGCCATTTTCAGTGAGAATCTGCAGAATAGATTTATCTGAGTCTATAACACCAATTATTTTAAACTTCTGGTTAAAGAGTTCTATATGCATTCCTACCACATTATCATTATTAAAAAGTGCTTCAGCACAGGTTTCATCTACTACTGCAACAAGTTCATTTTTATCTCCTGGAGTTACAAGACTTCCAGATTTCAGCTTAATTTGATGAAACATAGCATATTTATCACTAATACCATAAATTTCAGCATCACTATGGCTATTTTTATAGGAAACAGAGGATTTCTTCTCAGCTACATATGCTGTGGTAGTATTTTTAAAAGCGAACTTTTGGAGATGCTGCATATCATCTTGACTAAATGAGCTGTTTTCTAGTGAATTTGAATTATTTAGTACATTGACTTCGACTTTGTTTGTTTTATAGCTTCCGTTTATTTCGCTATATTTTGATGTTAAGGAGCCTCCAAGTATGATATTAAAAATTAAAATAAATACACCTGCTGCCAGAATAATATAAGGTAGCTTAAACGACTTCAACCTTTCACCTCTTTTCTTTAGGCTATATGCCTATTTCTCTACTACTGCTCTGTCGCCATCGGATAAGGATTTCGTACTTTTAGCCACTATCTTATCCCTAGAGTCTAGACCTTTTATCACTGCTGAATTAGTACTGTCAGAGTCTTCCACAATAATATCTACTCTTTTAACAAAACTTTCTTTTCCAAGCGGGCCTTCCTTTTCTATTACTGAGAATACATAAGTGCCATTATTGTCTGTATAAACAGCACTGTTTGGCACCAAGGTAGAATACTGTTTAGTCTGTTTAATTATGTTAACCTCCGCATTCTCTCCACCTTGAAGATCTGGATCATTTAAGTCTATAATAAGTTCTTTGTTATCTCCATTTTTAGAATCTGCTTTTATTTGAGATACTTTTCCGGCGATTATTTTATCTTCAAGAGAGGTAATCTCCACATCTACTGAGTCTCCTGATTTAACAAAAGTTACAAGGTCACTGTTTACTGAAATAGAAACCTGAAAGCCTCCTGATGTTTCAGCTAATTTGAATAAAGCTTTGGAGCTATTTGCCAAGGAACCTTCATTGAAATTTAGCTCTGTGATTACTCCATCAGAGGGTGCTGTATATACTCCACCATTAGCAATTTGCTTGTTTAAAGAATCTATTTTTCTTGCTTCAATTTCTAAGTTAAGCTGTGCATTTTCAATATCCTCTTGATTTGTTTTTATATATGCTTCTTTAGTCTGTACTGCTAGGTTATAGTTCCTTTCAGCCTCATCCATATCAGCTTTAGCATTTTGCAGATTATTTGCAGTTTCAAAGTCAGAATCAAAGAGGGTTTTTATATCTTGGTAGCTCTTGGATTTTTGGTTTTTATTTTTTAGAGCAGTTTCAATATCATTATTTAGTTTCAGCAGATTAGAGCTATCATTTAGTTTATCAATGACTATTTGCATCTGACGGTATTTTGCATTCTCATCCTGTAAGCTTGATTTGATATCTCCTATATCAAGGGTTATTATTGGCTGTCCTTCTTTTACGGTATCGTTAAGTTTGACATTAACATTCTTTACTAAAAGATTGTTTCCTACATCTATATACTGTTCGAAAATTGAATTGGCTGTTACAGTACCTTTACCGCTTATTTCTTTAATAAGTGCTCCGCTCACTGCTGTATCAACAGTGATTCTTGATAGAGTAAAATTATTAATAGTATTTGAGAAAAAAGTTAACAATGCCATCATCACTATGAATGTAATTAACAATTTGCCTGTAAGCTTCTTTCTTTTCGTATACTCAATGAGTTGCGCACGGATCAATTCTTCATACCTCCATTAATAGATTGTTTTATTCTTTGATTCCGGAACGTTCAATTCCTTCAATTAAATAGTTTACTCCAAACAAGAAGATTAGGAGCATGGGCAGCATATATATTGCAGATGCTGAAAAGGCAAGTCCTCTTTCACCGCTGATTATTCTGGATAGATATACCGAAAGAGGCTGCTTGGCAGCATCTCTAAGAAAAACAAGAGGCTGTTCTACCATATTCCAGTTGTCTATAAAAACTAAAATAAACATTGCTGCTATTCCGTTTTTGCACATAGGTAAAATGATTTTAAAAAATATTGTAAACTGACTTGCTCCATCTACTTTTGCAGCTTCTATGTAAGAATCGGGTATCTGGTCCATATACTGTTTCATAAGAAATACTCCAAAGGTATTAAAAATTCCAGGTAATATAATGGATAGATAGTTGTTAACAAGACCTAATTTATCAGCAACCAAATAGTTGGGAACTAAGGTTACCTGAAAGGGCAAGAGCATTACGATTATGTATATAAAAAACAACTGATCCCGACCTTTGAATTTAAGCTTAGCAAAAGCAAAAGCTGTCAAACAAGAAACAACTATTTGTCCAAGGACAATAGGAACAGTAATAATCACTGAATTCCAAAACATAAAAAGAAACTGAGGCTTCTTAACGAGCACATTATAATACTGTTCTATTACAACGACCTCTGGGATAAGCCTCAAACTGGCATATTTATTTGACGAATCAGCTATAGATGAACTTGTACTGCTTGACTCTGAAATCATGCTGTAATTATATGTTATTTCAGTCTCACTCATGAAAGAGTTTGAAACTGTAAGCACTAAAGGAAAAAGAAAGCCTATCGCCATTAATGATAGTAATGCTGTAATCAGTATCCTCTTAAATCTGTATTTCATTGAGTTTCTCCTTTCATTCAAAACAATGGATAGCCTATCTCAATCGGTCTCCACTTACTAGGATTCCTACAAAAGTCCATTTACATTTAGAACTTTTATCTCCTTTCTTCGAAGTATAATACTAATTTGTACTAGTTTAGTGATTTATTAATTTTTCTTTCTATAAAAAATAGTATAAAAACGATGAATACTATGAAGAATGCCATAATAAAGGCTGCTGAAGTTAGTTTTTCATAATCTAACTGCACAAACATATTATTCATGTAATGCTGCAGCATATAAATACTGCTGTTAGGGTGGTCTCCTGAGATGAGATAAGTCTCTCTGAAAACCTTAAAGGAATTTATTATAGACATAATAAAAACAAAAAATGTTGTTGGTGTAAGGTAAACTAAGGTTATACCTGTAAATTGCTTAAATGGAGTTGCGCCATCAATTTTAGCGGCTTCATAGTATTCAGCAGGTATATTTTGCAATCCTGCCAAAAAAAGCACCATACTGTATCCAATGTTTTTCCACAGGTAAACAATGACTATCACAATCCTTGCTAAGTCGCTTTCCATCCAATCCACAGGGGCATATCCGAATAGAGTTATCACACCATTTAAAGCTCCATTAATATCAAACAAAGACTGCCAAACAAGAACTACCGAGGCAACCGGGACAACCAGTGGTGTTATGAACAAGGTTCTGAAAATTTCTCTGCCTATTATTGCTTTATTGGATAGAATAAGCGCAAGCAGTAAGGATAACACAATATTGAGCGGCACACTCAAGCAAGTAAATAAAGCCGTGTTGGTTACAGCTTTAATAAAACTTGGATTCTTTATCAAATCTATATAATTTTTAAGACCTACGAATTCCCCATTAATTGGACTGCTTATAATAGAGTAGTAAAAACCTCCAATAAAAGGAACTGCATAAAAAATAGAAAAACCTATTATGCTGGGGGCAAGAAAAAGTATAGCCAATTTAGCATCCTTTGATTTAAAGTTCTCCTTTTTTGCATTTCGTTCCATAATAAAACAACTCCTTATTCTGTGCTGATATTATTTAAACACAGAATAAGGAGCTATTTGGGAATTCCATCTTATGAACTTCTTAAGATTTTCTTATGATGGAATATTTATAGTAAATGTGGTATTTTCTGGGTTGCTTTCCACAGAGATTGTTCCATTGTGAGCTTTGACAATTTCTTGTGCGATTGCCAAACCTAACCCTGCTCCACCAGTGTTCGTGGAACGTGCAGAATCTAATCTATAAAACTTTTCAAAAATAGTGTCAAGCTTTCCTTGTGGGATTGGATTCCCTTGATTAATAAAAGTTATAACAATATTTTTCTGCTGTTGCTTAGCAGAAATGTCAATAATACTGTTTTCATAGCTATAGGCTATAGCATTTTTCAAAATATTATTGAACACGCGAGCCAGTTTGTCTGCATCTCCTAGCAGTACAAGGCCATCAGGTACATTGACGGATACCTTTTTTTCCTGTGCAGTTAGCATTGGATAAAATTCATCTGCCAACTGCTGGAGCATGAACAGTAAATTAATTTTTTCTTTATTCAAAATAATGGTTTGAAGATTAAATCTTGTGATCTCAAAAAACTCATTTATAAGTTCCTCTAATCTATAAGCTTTTTCCAAGGTAATACCCACATATTTTGCCTTCTGCTCTGGAGGCATATCAGAAGCTTCATCCAGAAGGCTTAAGTATCCTATAACGGAGGTCAGAGGTGTCTTTATATCATGAGCCAAGTAAACTACTAAATCATTTTTGCGCTGCTCTGCATCAAGAGCAGCCTTCTTTTGTTTTTCCAAGTTACTTTTTATCTGATTTAGCTTATTTTCCATAAAATCCAATTCTGGAGATAATGTAATTTCATCATCAGATTCCTCAGAAAGTTTATCCATTCCAGCACTAATTTCATCAAAATATTTTGTCAACCAAGAAGAAACAGAAAACAGAAAAAGAATAACTAAAAATATTAATGTTACAACGAAAAGGATTATATCCATATTGTTGCGAATTACAAGCTGATAGATTGTCTGTGCATCCGAATTGTCAAAATTAAAAGCTTTAACTAAAAATTGAACGATACGATCTCCGATCTTTCCATGCAGTATATAGCGCAATAAAAAAACAGTCACAGTAGCAGCAACTGCAATCAGAAGCATTTGCAAGAAGGCTTTTCTTTTTAGGTTTGTGTAATTGCCCTTTTTGTTACTTTTCAATTTTATAGCCAACCCCCCATACCGTTTTGATATATTTAGGATGTTCCGCGTTGTCGTGCATTTTTTCTCTTAGATGCCTAATATGAACCATTACAGTATTATTACTGTTAGTGAAATACTTATCTCCCCATACTTCATGGAACAAGTCTTCCGAGCTTACTACTCGTCCGCGATTTGAGCAAAGAACCCAAAGAATTGAAAACTCTGTAGGAGTTAGAGATAGCTTTTTTTCATTTAGCATACATTCATGGGTATCCCTATCCAATACCAAGCCGGAAAAGGCAATCAAGTGTTCTTCCTGGTTTGGCTCTGAAGAATTATATTTGGTAAATCTCCTGAGCTGTGCCTTTACACGGGCGACAAGCTCCAAGGGGCGAAACGGTTTTGTTATGTAATCATCTGCACCTAGTGTCAATCCGGTAATTTTATCAATTTCTTCTTCTTTAGCAGTCAACATAATAATAGGAAAATTATGATTTTCCCTAATTTTCTGACAGAGAGTAAAGCCATCAATATCCGGCAGCATGACATCAAGTATCGCAAGATCTAACTGTTCCGACTGAACACACTGTAATGCATCTTGACCGTTATAAAATTTGTATATCGTAAACCCTTCATTTTTTAAATAAACTTCAATTAGGTCCGCTATGGACTGTTCATCGTCTACAATCAAAATATTTACATTCATAAGTTTTATCCCCTCTTCCTGATTAACACTCATTATTATAATAATTCAAAACAAAAATTTATATCATATTAATTTTCTTATGAAAACCTTAAGGCTTTATTAATATATGCTTTAATCTTTATGTAAATCATTTAAATACTCATTAAAATTCTCTAATGTTTTTTATAAAAGTTAAAATAAAATTTCTCATCTGATTTTGTTTCTCTTAAATATTCATCCCTTTTACAAAGTTATAATATATATTTAGTTTATATTTTAATTTAATTCGTTATATTTTAACATAATTCAATTTACTTAATAACTAATTTCATTTATTTGTAATAATCATTTAAGACTTCTATACTCTTATCTTAAATCTTATATAAAAATTTAAGTTATCATTTAAATTTAATCTCTAATTGTGTTTAATTTATGAAGCAGATACTCTTTTTTATTCAATGGATCATAAGTTGTTTTTTGACGTGTCTTTGCAAATTCAGCTGGAACTTCCTTATGTCCATAAAATTTTGTCATAAACATTCCCTTACCTTCTGTATATGAAGCTATTTTCATTTTATATTCCTTCGAATTTTCTACTGGAATCAACCCTTTTATTGAAAATTCATCCTCTATAACAATAGGATTATCAAAGGTAGCTCTCATAGATTCTAAATCCCAAATCGCTTTACTTAAAACATTTTGAGGAATTCTTAATTCAAATTCATGTAATGGTTCTAATAAAACAGTTTGTGCTTTATATAATGCTTCCATGAATACCATAGGCGTCACATTCCTGAAATCTGCTGGGGTGCTGGCTGGACTAAAAAATTCACCACAGGTAAGTGTAACTTTCACATCTGTAACCTCCCATCCAAATAGTCCTTGTTTGCTAGTCTTAATAACTGCTTCTTCAATTGCATTTTGAAAAGATTTCGGCAATGACCCTACTGAAACATTAGATATATATCTAAGACCTGCACCTCTTCCTGCTGGTTCTATTTTCAATCCTACTGTTGCCCAAAAAGGATTCAAGCCTTCCTGCATATGCATTATTGATGTTCCAACACCTTTAGGTGCCTCCTTATAGATAGTTTGAATATTAGAATACTCTACTTTTATTCCATATAAATCATTTAGTATAGAACTTAGTATTTCCATTTGAACTTCGCCGAATAAATTCACATAAATCTCTTTATCTATATCATTCATCTCTAATTCTAATAGTGGATCTTCCTCTGTAAGTAGTGTTAATGCCCTAAATAACTCTGAATTCTTTTCTTTGTCAATTGCAGAAATCGTTGTTTTTAATGTTGGTTTAGCCATGGATATATTTTTAATTTTATTATTTGAAATTCCGATTACATCTCCAACTTGGAAACTCGCAAGGCCATATAAAATACCTATATCCCCTGCTTCTATGCTCTGATCCTCAATAATTTTCCCATTTTCTAAACTATTAATTTTTTTTACTTTTTCTGTTATATCCTTATTGGGTACTTGAATTTTATCTCTTACAGATATTTTTCCATTAAATAATCTTACATAAACCTTCTTTTCGTTTGCACTTGTTCTTTCGATTTTAAATACAACTCCAGACAAATCATCTTCAGAATCACCATTTGCACACGGAAGATGGCTGCAAATTCCATCTAATAACTCTTCAATGCCGAGTCCAATTGCTGCAGCACCACAAAATACTGAATATAGATTTCCTTCCCTTGCATATAATGAAAGTTTTTCTTGTATTTCTTCTTTATCAGGCTCTATCCCACTTATATATCTTTCCAAAAACACTTCATCTAAATCTGATATAACATCAATTGCATCATTATTTATCATGCATATATCAGATAAATTTTTTATATAAACATCTTTACTTCCCACATCATATGCTTCTTGTAATCTAACAACTTTACTAGACATATTCTTTTTTATTTCCTCAAATACTTTATTGAAATCCGCTCCAATTCTATCCAGCTTATTCACAAAAATTATTGTTGGAATATTTAATTCCTTTAATGTATTAAATAATATTCTTGTTTGCGACTGAATCCCCTCTACTCCTGATATAACTATTATTGCGCCATCTAAAACACTTAATGAACGTTCAACTTCTGAAATAAAATCTACATGTCCTGGAGTATCAACAATATTTACTTTAATATCATTCCAAGTGAAAGATATGGTTGAAGATTTAATAGTAATTCCTCTCTTACGTTCAAGCTCCATGGAGTCTGTCTGTGTGTTACCTAAATCAACCCTTCCAACAGATTTTATGGCCCCACTATAATATAATAAATTCTCTGTTATTGTTGTTTTTCCAGCATCCACGTGTGCAACGATTCCTATATTAATTATTTTCTTCATAATCGTCACCTCCAACTCTATCAGACACCTTTTTATCCATTATCATAGAAACAATATATAGAACCAATACTGGTGTCACTAATAGCGAAGTACATGCTATACCAATACTTACTGAAATATTTGTAGCTATAATCCCTATAATTGGCCCACCTAAAATTTGACCTAAGGCATTTATTTGTCCATTTATAGAAAGTACAGTAGCTCTAGCCTTATCGTCTATATGTCCATTAAGCCATGCACTAAATATAGGTTCATTTATAGTTCTAAAGGTATTTGTCGCTAAATACGCTACTAACATTAAATTAAAGTTTTTTGTAATAGCAAATATGAACATAAATAATATATAAACTATATTTATACCTAGCAAAAGCTTTCCATTATTACTCTTATCATCATCAAGCCTATTTGACATAAAATGCATAACCATTGCACTTAATAACATTCCTGCAATTCCAAAAATCCCAAACCAAGTGACTGGGTTAAGATTCCAAAGCTTAGGAAGCGCAGTATCTTGCAGAAAATGTGCATTAGAAAGTCTATCATACCCTTCACTCGACAATCCATAAAACAAAGTTACAGAAAGTAAAATCATAATTATAGATTTACTTTTTATAAATTTAAGACCAGACTTAAAAGTATATCCCATCTTTTTGAATGTATTTAAATCCTCTGGAGCAGAAGGCTTAAAATTATTTTCTGGCATATATAGCCCTAAAAATAATGAAAGAATAATAAATAAAACTCCACTAACTATAATAGGCAATCTTACAGAAAAATTAGCTATTACAGTGCTTAATACTATTCCAATAACTGATCCTATCTGTCCTACTTGTGCCCCCTTCATATAAATTTGATCCAAATCTTTACTCCTCTCTTCTTCTGCAATCCATGCTTCAAGAGATCCGCTGATGAAAGTAGAACCCACTCCCCATACTATCTGTGCTGCAAGTACGAAAATAAAACTAGAAATAGAGCCCTCTAAAATAAGTCCTAACCCTGTTAAAATTGCACCTATAACAATAGATAGTTTACGACTATATACATCCGCAACTATACCTGTAGGAATTTCAAATATAAAACATGCTGTCTCTAAAGTAGTTCCAACAAGTATAAGCTGAAGTGGATTTAAATGAACATTTTCAATGTGATACACTATCATAACTGTCGCTATCAACGAAAAACACATTGCAGTAATAGCTGAAAATAATAAATAAATTTTATATGCTGAAAGTTTATTAACCATTAATAATCACCATCCTAGTATTTCTTAAAAAATTTGTCTTTCTTTTGTAATCTGCAATTTTAAATATATAAATTTTCATAATATTCTCCTTAAAAATAAATAAAAAAAAGCTGCAAATGAACATAATAATTCACTTACAGCCTTATAATCATATAACCTAAATACAAACATGAAATATACAACTTTAATTTATATAACTTATTGGTAAAGGATACGAAAAAAAATAACAATCCAAAATGCCATGATTATTTTCATCAGACAAGGAAGCAGATTGATCTCATAGCGGACCTACTAGGGCAATCTGCTGACCCAGTATAATGAAAAATAGGCTCCGCAGATTGACTTGTTATTTTTTTAAACATTCCAAAATTATACAAATTAAAATCTCATAACATATCTATAAATGTAGCAAAAATAGGCATAAAAATACCGTGTTTAGAACACGGCTTCCTATTATGCAGATAAAGACGTAACATGCTCATTATAATACTGATTATTTTTAGAGTACACAAATAAACATGGCAATATCAATATTTTCATTAATTGATTCTACCACAAATAAAACTTGAGTTATTCAAGCTTTTTTTCATATACTTTTTAAAATAATCCCTATTCAGTTAGTTTAGTTAAAAACTACCTCTTTGCGCATATTTACATCACCTTTACATTTATATTCTTTTCATGTTTATATTTTAGTATAGTTACATCATATATGAATTTTAAATTTTTTTCAATGCTTTTATTTTTTAGGCTATGTTAAATAATAGTGTTGATAATGAAGAATATTATCTACTCTATCCATTCACTTGTTCCTTTTTTAATGAAAGTGCTATTACGCCTATGATTAGCCCGCAAGCCATTATCAGTGCAGCGATTAAAAAAGTATTGTGTATATCTGCTGTGATATTCTCAGGACTTGAACTATCCATTGCTTTAGTTTTATTAAAAAGATAGAATATTGCACCTATTACAGCAGCCCCTGTAGTTTGTCCAATAGTGCGCGATAAATTAAAAGATACTATGGATTGTGGAATTGTATTAGCTATATTCATAATTCCAAAGTCTTTAGCAGCATCTTTTTCATTTGGTAGAATTCTTGCTATAAGTGCAGTATCAACTACTAAGAACATACCATAACCAAAGCCGTAAAATATAGCACTTATCATTATGTAAATTACCGAAGGAGCAAAAATATTAATTGAAACCCCTATCACGAGTATAATTCCAGAAATAATTATAAATAGCTTTTGTTTTCTAAATTTATCCGAAAGTATCCCTCCAATCACACAACCTACTGCTAGAGATGCCATCATTATAACTATAAACTACCTTACCCTCTTTAATCAATGCAACGCCTACTAAAGCCGTTATTATACTAATTACAGCTAAAACTGTAAACCTTAGAATTAATGGAGTCTGTCCCATAATATTCATAATAAGCATCCCCATAATTCCTGAAAATAGAACAATCAAGCCTATAAGCCCTGATGTCCGTCCCCTAGGTGATTCATCTACTTGATCAGGTACTAATGCTGTAGCTGAAGAAGTACCAAAATTGAAAAATAGATTTGCTGCACACCAAAACATACCTATCATCCAAACATTTGTTGATAAAGCGATCCCCATAAGCGAAGCAGAACCAAGCACAGAACCAATTAGTATCCAAGTACGTCTACGCCCAAATTTCAAACTAGTGCGAGCGCTTAAAGCACCTCCAATTGTATTTGCAAAAGCTGCAACTAACGCACCAAATCCTGTGATAATTCCAAATGATACTGTATAGTACTCCGGATCAATTTCCATGACTTTGAAAACCAAAATTATCATCAAAGGGGCCATTAAGGCAATAAACTGACTCCCCTCAATTATTAGTATCCCTGCGATTAATCTCTTAAAAGGTGTTTTTATCGATTCCAAGGCTGTTTCTCTATCCATATTTTTCTCCATATTATGTGATTATAAATGTTCTATAAGTTTCAGCGTGCAGTCAACTTACTATCGTAAGTGATTTATAAGCTATACAGTATCAAGTTTTTCTGATTAAATAAACTTTACATTCGTCAGTTTTTCAGATACTTCCCAAAGCTTTGAAGCCACCTTAACATCCAGAGCTTGTGGTGCAATTTTAGCTATGGTAGGATATCCTCTCATCTCTTTCATTTTTGAAGGACCATAATATGTTCCGCCTGTTGCATTTTCTGCTGTCGCAGCATAAAGTGATGGCCATGCTCCATGAGCTGCTGGCTGAAATAAAAACGGACCCATTAAACGTCTTACAATTCCAGTTGGGCTATTCTTTCCAGCTCCATTAGGGATTAATTCCGTTCTTGATATCCCTGGATGTGTGCTCATACTGGTAATCCCCCAGCCAGCCGCATCACTTCGTCGTTGCAATTCAAATGCAAACATAAGGCATGCGAGTTTTGACTGAGAATAGGTTACCATTGGGTTGTAGCTGCTTTCTGCTTGAAGATCATCGAAATCTATAACTCCTGAAAGATGAGCTAAGCTACTCAAGGTGATTACTCTTGGCTTATTTCCTTTCTTCAAAAGAGGAAGCATATGTGCTGTTAATGCAAAATGTCCAAAATAATTTGTGCCCATTTGCAGTTCAAATCCATCTTTTGTAACCAAACGCTTAGGCGGAGCCATTACTGCCGCATTGTTTATAAGAATATCTAAACTTTTGCGCTCAGATCTCATTCGTTCACCAAATGCTTCTATAGAGGCAAGATCCGCTAGGTCAAGCTTTTCAAAACGTATATTGCCAGAAGGATTTATTTTCTTAATCTTTCTTATAGCTTCTTCTCCTTTATCCTTATTTCTACCTGCCATTATAACTTCAGCTCCTGCACGAGTCATCTCCAATGCTGTTTCATAACCAATTCCACCTGTTCCTGTAATAACAACTGATCGACCTTTTTGTGAAGTAATATCTTTTGAAGTCCAATTTTGTTTCATATTTTCTGCCATAATAACAGCTCCTTATTATTTTATAATTATTGAGATTCCGTAAATGAGTATTGTGTATACTTCATACCTTTATGTTAATCTATTGGTTTTATTGTAACTGTTGAGTATAACGCAATTTAATTGCTAATAGGTAACTTAATATGTATTCTTATCATATCATCCTCACAGTCAGCCCAAATCTCACCATTATGAAGTGCTATAATTTTTTGTGATATTGCCAATCCCAGTCCTGAACCTTCAATTTTGCTGGATCTTGAAATATCAACTCTATAAAATTTTTCAAACATTTTATTTAACTTATCCTGTTCAATATGTCTACCCTTGTTTGAAATAGAAATATGAGTATAGTCTGATATGTTTTCTGCCTTGATAATTATTTCTGATGGTTTAATACTATACTTTTCTGCATTATTTAAAATATTATCAAAAACTCTCACTATTTTTTCAATATCTATTTTAATAGGAATTTCTTCAGCTATATCTGTTATAATGCTTAAACCTTTAGTTTCAAGCACTGGAGTATATTCTCCAAGCATTTGAATAAGTATAGAACTCAAATCCACTTCTTCAAGTTTTAAGGTTATATCTCTACTGGATAGCTTTGTGTACTCGAATAATTCATCAATAAGATTTTTCAATTTTATTGATAGGTTATATGTTGATATTAAATATTCCTTCTCTTCTTCTTTACTTTTATATTTTTCATTTTTTAAAATATCTATATATCCAATTATTGCTGTTAAGGGAGTTCTTAAATCATGAGAAACATTGGTTATTAGCTCAGTTTTTGTATTTTCTATTCCTCTTTCATGTTCAAACTTATCCTTTAGCTCCAAAGACATAGAATTTATGCTTTTGCAAAGTTCTGCTAATTCATCATTTCCACGTACTTTCAAGGTTGAACCTAATTGTTCATTTGCAATTTTAGAGACTTCTTCAGAAATATATTTGATATATTTTATTTTCTTATTTACTAATAATAAGAAAATGGCCAAAAAAGCTGCTATTCCAATTGCAGAGATAAGAAAGCTTATAATACAATAATCTATTACTTCCCCAGCGTTATCTCTTGCCAAGAAATAAGGTATAGTAATAAAAGTCGAAGATATATATACTAACAAAAATGCAAATGAGACAGAAATTATAATTGATAATATAAGTTCAACACTGATTTTTCTTGTAAATATTGAAAATTTCATATCTTATACCCAACTCCCCAAACAGTCTTGATATATATAGGTTTTCTTGGATCTTCCTCAATTTTTTCTCTTATCTTTGTTATATGTACCATCACTGCATTATCTGATTTATAAAAGATTTCTCCCCATACTCTTTCGTAAATCTTTTTTATACTGAAAACAATTCCTTTATTACTTGCAAGAAGCTCAAGTATATCAAATTCTTTTGGTGTAAGTCTGACCTCATTGCCTCCTGAATACACTTGCCTTGTATCGGTATTTATTATCAAGTTACCAATTTCAATTATATTCTTTGCTATATTTTGGGGTGTGGAGTATCTTGTATATCTTCTAAGCTGCGACTTAACTCTTGCAATAAGTTCCATAGCATTAAAGGGCTTTGTTATATAGTCATCAGCACCTGATGCCAGACCATGAATTTTATCAAGTTCTTCTGATTTTGCAGATAGAAAGATAATAGGCATCATATTAACTTCTCTAATTTTCATACAGAGTTCTATCCCATCCATAATCGGCATCATAATGTCTAAAAGGATAAGATCAATATTATTTTCATCAATAAATTTAAGAGCCTGTTCTCCATTTTCTGCTTTAAACACCTCATAGCCTTCATTTTCTAAATATATCCCTGTAATTTTTCTTATTTCACTATCATCATCAACTATTAAAATTTTGTTTGACATAAAGTTACTCCTTTGCTTTAAGAATTTTGACATTTTAGTACATAAGCTGGCGGAACATTAAGTACCACTCTTTCTAAATCTATTTTTTTAAAAAACCCTGCAATAAATTCTTTCTTTAAAATAGTGTACTGAAAAGTTATAAATAACCCATCTTTCTTCAGTATACTTTTAGTTTTTCTTAATATTTTATTTGAAACATTCTTAGGTAAACTTGCAAAAGGTAAACCTGAAACTACATAATCAACTTCATTAATATTGTTCTCTTTTAAATATTTATCTACATTTTCAGCAGAGTCATTTTTTAAGATAATTTTATCATATCCCTTATATCTTTCCTCTAGTTGCTTACAAAATTCTTTATTAAATTCTAACAGCAGTAATATTGTGTCTTTTCTTTTCCCCTCTACAAGCTTGTCTGTAAAAACACCTGTACCTGGTCCGTATTCAACTATGCACTTTGCATTTTCAAAATCAATATCGCTGATCATTTTCTCAGCTAGCCTTTTTGAACTAGGAGCCACGGCTCCAACAATTCTTGGCGATTTAAAATATTCTCTCAGAAACTTCACTATCTTCACACTAAATCTTCCCCTTATTTTTAATAATTGATGGACAGCTATCAAAATTATTACATGGTCCTAGTATAAAGATAAAAGCTTAATATTCTCCCCCAAAAAATCTTAAGAATTCTTAAGAAAATATTGTTAACTCATAAATGAGTTAACTAAGTTCAAGGAAGAAAGTCGAAGATTTTGATTTTCACTTTATATAATAAGCATAGGGAGGTCTGTATGGATTTTAATTTCATTGAAGAATTAGTTTATAAATGTAAAAATGGAGATATGTTATCAAAAGATATATTAGCTGTTCAACTATATTTCCCTAAATTATCAAGCTTAAGAGCTCCAAGATTACTAAATTCTTGGAGCTTTTATTTTCATAATTACATTATTAACAACACACTCTTATATATTAGAAATTGACTATTATGTTTTCAGTAAACTTATCCTCAAATTCTATATTACAATTCGATGGAATAACATCATTTATTAAGAAGAGCTTGTATGATTCTTTCCCATTTTTAATGACCCTATTTATTAAATAACTTTCCCCAGCATCTATATCATTTATTTCTAAAGGTGCAAATAAAAATTCTAAACTCGAAATATAATTCTCTCCTGCATCACTAAGTGATCCATATTTTTCTTCATAAGCTTTCTTTTCGAAATTGCCTTTATGCGCTACTCTAATAATCTCATTTCTTAAGTTATTATTACTTTCCATGTCATATATGTAACATTTTCCACTTAATGCAGCCTTAAAATGTTCTTTTAATCTTTCTCTAAAACTCCTTTTTATTTGTCCAATGTAATGTACAAAATAATCTTTTTCATTATTCTTGTAAACCCACATGTACACTCCCTTTTTATCAAAAAACTCTTCTTTTAAAATGGTTTCATAATTCTCCTACACCTATTACTAATAGCTCATTTTTTCTTCCCATGTGTTTTCTCCTTTATCAGTTAAAGTATACTCTACTCTCACAGGCATTTCATTATATTGATTTCTGGTTATCTTAATACTCTTTATACCTATTTTAATTATAATGAACATGAAAATCTCCTCTACCACATTTCATTTTATATTATTTATTTTTAATAATACATTATATCCTAAAAATACATAGATGTCTTATTCTAAGACTTTATAAAGGCGCCTCACATAAATTCAAGAATTCTTCTTCATTTAATAACTTTATATTTTGCCCTTTTTGCTTTAAATCCATCACTCTTTTAAGCTTATTACTCATTTCTTCTCTATGCAAATCTTCTATATTTTTCGTATTAGTGACTATACATGTTGTTTTCTTAGTTACAGAACTTCCTACAGTGCCACTAAGCTTTCTAACTAGGTTTATTGCTTCATCTCTTGTCATAGAAGCTAATCCACCAGTAAATACAATAATCTCATTTTCAAATGCAGTAGAATTAAGATTTTTTACTGTATTTTCATTTTGTTTTGAAAACTGTTTATTGGATTTTTTTAAAACTTTTCCTTTTATTGAACATGGAGTATATTCATTTTTATTTACTGTACCTAAAGTCACTCCAACTAATTTTGATATTTCATTAATATCTTTACAGTTTAATTCTTTACTTATATTAGTTAAGATATTACCACATGCTATTGCATCTGCTAAAGCATCATGGTGTTTAAATTCATATCCTAAAAAATTATTTACTGTATTAAGCCTTGCATTGTCAAGATTACTATAAAAATTTCTAGAAAGCTTCATTGTACATATATACTGAAATTTTGGCATTTCTATTTCATAAAGCTCTAATGTTCTTCTTAACACAGATATATCAAAAGAAGCATTATGAGCTATTACCAAGTTATCATTAAAATATTGCTTAATTTTTTCCCACACTTTATCAAATTCTAATTCATCCTTTACCATACTAGGTCTTATTCCATGAATTCCAATATTTATTGGCATAAATCTCATTTCCTTAGGCTTTATTAAGTGATGTTCTTTTTCTACAATCTCACCATTTTCTACAACAATAATTCCTATAGAACATGGACTATTTCTTTTTTCATTTGCAGTTTCAAAATCTATTGCTACAAAATTCATTGATTTTTCTCCCGTATCTTTAATTATGATACTAATTTTTTATCATAAATTGATGTAAATTACAATGGAAACTCAGTTTGGATAGAACACATTAATTCATGTTAAGGTTAATCAATACAAAATCAACTATTACTTTTTGTAATAGTGACAATTTAAATACATCTCATGTTAAGAGAGACATTGAGAAAATTAGAGGTCAGGCACAAATACCATTCTGACACTTCCATCTATCATCAGAAAATAATTATTAAGAAACATGACCTATAAGGCTTATTAAGATATGCAAACTGCCAAAAGGTTTACCCTCTAGAATAAAAAATAAGTGTGTTTCTGTTTCAATTAACTACCTTAAAACAGAAAACACACTATTTAGAATTGTATCAAAATTATTTGCTTTTAAACTTTAAACTTATCTACTCCATTAATCATTTCATTAGTCATATTAGTAAGCATTTGTGAAAATGATGCTACTTCTTCAGTTGAAGCGCTCATTTCTTCTGATGCTGCAGAAATTTCTTGTGAAGATGCTGATATTTTAACTGAGATTGAAGATATTCCATCCACTCTAATCAAGATGTCATTATTATCATTATCTATATCTTTAGCAGAATTCTTAACTGTTTCAATTTTAGGAATTACTTCACTCACCGCTGTTATAATCTTCTCGAAAGATACTATTGAATTATTTATAATATTAGCTTGGCTTACTAATTCATCATCCATGGTAACAGAATCTTGAACTATAACATCAGTATCCTTAGATATTCCACTAATTAATTTGCTAATATTTTCTGATGATACTTTTGATTGCTCCGCAAGTGCTCTTATTTCATCCGCAACTACTGCAAATCCTTTGCCTGCTTCTCCTGCTCTAGCTGCTTCAATAGCTGCATTTAATGCTAATAAATTTGTTTGTTCTGCAATACTATTTATTATATTTGTGATTTCATTTATCTTGTTAATATTTATACCAAGTCCCATTATCTTATTATAAAAATCTTTAAATGAACTGCTAACTTTTGTCACAGATTGATTTAATTCATTCATACCATTGCTACTATCATTTGCCATTGAACTAATGTTTCTAGCATTTGAATCTACAACTTCTATTTCCCTAACCATTCCTGATAATTTATCATTAAATTCATTAAGCATCTCTGTTATATTTACTAATTCATTAGATTGTGTACTTGTTCCTTTTGCAATTTCAGCAATTGCACTTGTGACATTTCCTGCTGCACTTGCTATCCCTTCTGAAAAAGCAGCTAACTTTTCTGATTGTATATTTATATTTGAAGAATTATCTTTTATACTTCTAATCATATTTCCTAATGATTGCTGCATTACTTTCATTGAATTTGTCATATAGCCAATTTCATCTTTTATTTTTAGATTTTTAGGAGAAACCTCTTCACATAAATTTCCTTCTGCTAATAACTCTAAATGTTTTGAAGTTGATTTTATTAATTTAGATAAGTTATTCGAAATAAAGTAAATAACTAATAATCCAATTAATAAAAATACTATCGATGATACTGCCATAGATACTTTTAAACCGTCTAATTCTGATAACATTTCAGTTTTTAATACTAAAACTCCTACAGACCATTCAGTTCCTTCCACAGGGGCATAACCTATGTATTTATCTGCTCCACCATAGGAATACTCACCAATACCTTTTTCACCGTTACCCATTTTTGTTTCAATGTCTGATAATGCTTGTAAACTAGTATCTGTTTTTGCTGCTTCAATTGAATTATCCATATTCAGAACCTTGTCATTATCAGTATTAGCAATACTGGTTCCATCTTTTCTTATCATAAATGCTTTGCCTGTTTCTCCTACTTTAACATTGTTAGTCAATTCACTCAAGTCATAACCATCTCTTATTTCTACTAAAGCTCCCACAACTTTATTCCCATTCTTTACAGGAACTGCATATGCAATTGACAATCGTTTATCTACGCTATTTATAAATGGATCTGATACATTCATTGTACCAGCAATTGCTTTCTTAAAATATACTTCACCACTAACGTTACTAATAGAACCATCAGTATTTATACACCTTCCATTTATATCAGCAATACCAATTCTAATACTGCCTAATCTTTCAGATTCAGTTTGTAGAATTGCTTGCTTAGTTTCCCAAGGAATGCTCATATCGCTTATTACATCTAATACTGCATATGACTCTAATGTATCTAAATTTCCTTCAATTGTTGCTTGAACTCTTCCCGCTGTTTGTTCTGCAATTTCAGGTAAGGTTGTACTTACACTTGATCTTAGTGCATTTGATGAATTTATAAATGAAACTATCCCCAATCCTATACATATAGTTCCCATTAACACCCCTAGACATAATATTAAATTTGATTTTATACTCTTCATAATTTCCTCCTCGGTTAAACTACTACAATAATAAACATGATCACACAATATTTATTATTGTATCTTTATCTTTCTTATTTTCATTCATTTTTTAAATTATGGATATTATATCATATCAATACAATCAATGTCTAATTTACCACAATTATGTATTCATTTTCTACCAAAACTAAATCACCATGTATAAATATATAAATTTTTCCTCGCTTTTTATCATATCAAGTGAAACTTGATTCAGGTGGGGTTTGATCCCCATCTGAATCTTAGTTGAACGTCAAAAAAGCGAGTAGTGTTGATAACTGGATTTACGTTATCAACACTACTCACTATATAAATATTATTTAGTCATTATCAGAAATTTTGCAAACACTTTTTTCACTACTTCTGGCTGAACATTAAACATTACCAAATATATTAGGCTAAAAATCACACTATCTTCTCAATAATTTAATGTAAATTTAGTAAAAACCTCACTTATCTATGGTATGGTTCACTAAAAAATGAATTATAATTTCAAAGCTCGATTAGAGTACAAAATATCAATCTATTTTAACTGTAGAAAATTTTAAATCCTTATATTTAACAATTTTTTCTTTGACAGTTGCAAGATTTTCTTCTGTATAAAAACCACCCTGTGTATGAATAATTTCCTTTTATAAATTTTTTTACTATCTGATCATCAGTATCTTTCATATCAGATTCTTTATTTATATGTTTATATACTATACAATTATCTCCATAGACTAAAATAGGAATATCAACCTTATCAATAATTATTATTTCTCTATAATTTATCAATAATTTTTTTAATTTTCTTTCAGTTTCATTATTAAAACTATTGAACTCTTCTTCTATTATAAGAACAGTATTCTACTTTCATTTATCAAAGCTCCCTGCTTCATAAAAGCAATTCCGCATAAAGGAAGAATTGTAATAAGCCCATACATAATTGCTCCAGAAATTATTGCACTAAAAATTGCCCTTCTATTAACAATATAGGGAAGTGCAGTGGCTAGTACCAGCTGCATCATTCCCATAGCAAACATGCTTAAGAGTATTCCCATAAATCCTATCATAGAAAACACCGCCTATTCTTCTATTACCATCACATACCCGTTATTTCCATCCACTCTTATTTTTTGACCTGTTTTAATCTTTTGGGTAGCTTCTGATATTCCTACAACTGCTGGTATTCCATACTCTCTAGCTACTACAGTTCCATGAGTTAGTAGACCTCCTACTTCCATAACTAATCCAGCTGCATTTATGAAAAGTGGTGTCCACCCTGGATCGGTGAATGGTGCTACAAGAATCTCCCCTTTATTCAAAGATGCCTTTGAAGGATCAGTTATTACCTTTGCAATTCCCTCAATAACTCCTGAAGAAACTGGAATGCCTGGAAGTGCTCCTTTTGGAAGATTCCCTATCTTATATCCTCCTTTTATTTCTTCTCCTTCACTTGTAATAACACGAGGAGCATTTAACTTTTTATAATGTTCATACTCTTCTTTTCTTTGTTCTACTATTGTTTTAAGACTTTCATTATTTTCAATCGCTCTATATAATTCACTGAACGTTACATAGAAAATATCCTTTTCTTCATTTAAATAACCCTTAGTAACTAAATTTTCTGCTTCTTTTAGCAATTCCTTCTTAAAAATCATACAAAGTCTCATCATCATAAATTTGTGATGTTCTCTTATTGGAAAAGAATTTCTTAAAACAAATATAAGCCTTTTTGCAACTTTCGCTTTAATTTTACCATGCTTTCTTTGTATTTCTTCTACCATATTTTCTGTTGCTGCCTTAGCTTTTTTTATAGTATTTTTGTATTCTTCCCTATGAGCACCTTCCTCTGAAGTTTTGATTGTTGCAAGTATTGATTTTACAAGTGGCTCTGGATTTTCAATCCATCTATCTCTAGCTATATCTATTTCTCCTGAAGCACGCACTCCGTACATATTTATAAAATCATTAAAAAAACTCTTAAATTCATTATTTCCTTTAACTTCATTTATTCTTGAAACCAAAGTTTCATAATCTTCATTTTCAAACTCATCAATTAAACTTTGAGATTTTCTCACCATATCCGCCAAATCTCCAGTAAGTAATCCCATTTCTGTTGTAATGTTACCTTCTAGACCTTTTGCAATTATATTAGTATAATTATTTGTTCCTAGAAGCTTCATTTCCAGCTTTTCAAGAAGCTTAAAAGCAATAATTCCTGGTGCTAAATACGGAATTACTTTTTTAGCATCCTCATAAAGACTTGCTTTTTTATATATTATATTTAATCTTTCAGCACCTTGCTTTGCATTTAAAATAGCCTTCAAGGCATCTTCTTCACGCTGTTTAATGTAATTATTCATAAACTCTATTGTTCCCTCAGGATTAGTGAAAACAAGATTTTTTATAACTTTAACTGCTACTGGAGCTATATATTTCAAGAAAGGTTTAATGTTAGTTTTCTTTCCTCTAAACTTTTCCTCAAAATCTTTTCTTTTTAAAAGCTCCCCTAAAGCTTCTGCCATCAAGGCATCTGCATTTTTTAATAAGTCTAAACTCTTTTCCTTTATTCTCTCTGAACGCATAAGACCACTTACATCTGCATAAATTCTACCACCTGCTGAAGCCAAAATCTTATATTTTTCTTCTCTTTTAATATTTTTGCCAAAAGGCAGCATATCTCTAAATAAATCAAGCCCTAAAGGAGACATTGGATCTGTCATAACTTGAAGATGATTTATAGAAATATATACATGTGCGTTATCATCATTATTATTAGGAGTTGGAAGTGGAAATAATGATGTAATGGCACGACTCTGTACAATATACAATTCACCATTTTCCAAACACCACTCAATATCCTGAGGGCATCCATAATGCTTTTCTATTTTCACTCCAAGTTCAGCAATCCTTTTTATATCAAAATCCTCCATGACTTGATTAGTAGATTTTTCACCTGTAATATAAACTTTTTTAGTTCCACCACCTTGAATTGGCATTATAGCAAGTTTCTTTTCTGCTATAGTCTTATCTATTATTTCCTTTTTCTTCTTATTAAATTTATATATATCTGGGGATACAAGACCAGAAACTAACGCTTCTCCAAGTCCAAAGCTTGCATCAATAGAAATAATTCCTCTATGCCCTGATACGGGATCTGCAGTAAACATAATACCAGCTATATCTGGTAAAACCATTTTTTGAACTACTACAGACATATATACTTTTTCGTGCTCAATTTTATTTTGCAATCTGTAAAGTATAGCTCTATCAGTAAATAATGACGCCCAACAATTTCTTACAGAATTAATTAGTGAAGCTTTTCCTTTAATATTAAGATAGGTATCTTGTTGACCTGCGAAAGAGGCAAAAGCTAAATCTTCTGCAGTAGCACTGGATCTAACAGCATAATAGTTATCAATCCCAATCTTATCAGCTGCTTTAATGATTTCTTCTTCTACTTTTTTAGGCATTTCTGCTTGTTCTATTTTTTCTCTTATTTTAGCTCCTATGGTAGCAATATTTTCAAGATTTGCATCTTTAATTTCTTCTACAATAAAATCATAAAGTTTATTGTAATTTATAAATTCCTTATAACTTTCTGTAGTTACACAAAAACCAAAAGGAACAGGAAAACCAGACTTAGTCATCTCTCCTAGATTTGCACCTTTGCCTCCTACAAGTGATAAATCTTTCTTATCTATTTCATCAAAATATAATATGTAGTTATTTTCCATAGTAATCATCTCCCTCTAATTATTTTGTGCCCCTGCTCCATTTATAAACAATTCTATAATTTGAGCTTTTGATATCTCTAAATTAATATCTTTATTTCCATAAACACTTGAAATGAAATAATTCATATACATGAATTGAAAATTTCTCGCCATAATTATTGAAGGAATATCATTTCTAAGCTCATTATTTTCTTGTGCGTTTTTTATAACTTCTGAAATCAAATTTTCCAATCCACTTCTATTAGGATTATCTAAAGGATTGACGCTAAAAAGTGTTTGGAGTCTGTATCTAAAATAAATTGCTGTATATTGAATATTTCCACTAAATATATGATTTATGAAGTCTAATATCTTATTCAATGTTTCTTTTATATCTCTTGTTTCTTTGAATTTTTCACTAACTTCACTAAAATTATTATCATGATTATTTATAAGACCCTGAAAATAAGCTGATAATATTGACTCTTTATCTTGGAAATAATTATATAACGTACCCTTAGAAATATCCGATTTCGTTGCTATTTCCTCCATATAGGTTTCTTGAAAACCCTTTTCTTCAAAAAGAGCTAATGCACTATCAATTATTATTTCCTTAGTCAATTCTTTTTTACGTTCTCTTCTATTTATCATTGTAATTCCTCCCAAAATTTATTTTTGAACTCAGTTTATTTTTGAACTCAGTTTATTTTTATACTCCGTATAATTTTATGCTACATCAAATATTTTTAGAAGTCAATATTCTTTATATTAAGACTTTGAAACAAAAACCACGACCATCTGTAAGCAGCTATTTAAGCCACATACAAATGGTCGTGGTTCATGGTGAAAGCGAAGCACTCGTTACTTCTGTTCAAAAAATAATACGTTATTTATGATACGGTTCTGCTAATTCGTCTAGATAAACAAATAAATGTCTTATCAGCCTCAATTAACAAATTAAATACTATAATATCAACAAAACTTGGAGCTGTTATAGATCCACCCGATGGATCTCAAAACAAACTCTCTCTAATCTGTCTGTCCCCTCGTTCTTTTTTGAGGAAAGTGTTATTACTCCTAGGATTAATCCACAAGCCATTATCAGTGCAGCAATTAAAAAAGTATTGTGTATACCTGCTATGATATTCTCAGGACTTGAACTATCCATTGTTTTAGTTTTATTAAAAAGATAAAATATTGCACCTATTACAGCAGCCCCTGTGGTTTGTCCGATAGTACGTGATAAATTAAGGAGACCAGATGCGAGTCCACGCTGCTCAGGTTTTGCCATAGAAATAATAGAAGCATTGTTAGGTGTTTGAAAAAATGCTAGGCTGCCATTAAATACGAACAAAACTATGGCAAATAAAACAGCACTTGAAGATAAATTCATCATGGACATCAGCAAAGTTCCTATACACAAGGCTAAGATTCCAAATATCATAACAGTAAAATTTCCAAAGCGTTTAGCAGCCCTTCCTGCTATAGGTGTAAAAATTGCACACCCTATAGGCCCAGTCATCATTAATAGTCCTGATGCTGCTGTTGTAAATCCTTTTGCCTGTTGAAGATAAAAAGGAAGAATAACAACAGCCCCTGATATAACCGTATAAACTAATATACTTATAACAAGACTTGAACTTAACACACTGTTTCTAAATAGCTTTAAATCTATCAAAGGAAAAGTGATATTTTTTTCTAAAAATATAAATACTATTATTCCAATAATCGCTACAATAGCAAGTCCAATAACTTCAGCACTAAATCCCTGTTCTTCCGCTAAGGTTACAGAAAGCACATAACAAATAAGCGTGGAAGTTAATATTAACATCCCTAAAAAATCAAATTTTTGTTTCTTTTTAGATATTGAAATTTCATGAAATTTCATAGTCAATATTAATGCAAGAATCCCCATTGGTATGTTAATAAAAAATATATATCTCCACCCAAATAAGCTTATTAAAAATCCTCCAACGGATGGTCCAAGAGCAAATCCTATAGGCAGCATTGACGTAAGTATTCCCATACTTTGTATTAGTTTTTCTTTAGGAACCAAATCTCCTGCAATGGCGAAAGATAATGTTATAAGTATTGAACCGCCTATTCCTTGCAAAGCTCTAAATATAATAAGCTCATAAATTGATGTTGAAATTCCACATAACAAGGATGCCACAGTAAAGATTATAATTCCATAAATAAAGATATTTTTCTTGCCAAATATATCTCCTATTCGTCCTATACCTACTATAAGAGAGGTAACTGCCAGAAGATAACTAAGTGCTATCCACTGTAAGCTTGTAAAATCGGCATTGAATGCCCTTGCTATAGTTGGTAATCCTATATTAACAATACTAGTATCAATAGCTGACATAAGAGTTGTAAGTGAGAGAACAAAAATCACTAATCCGCTACTTGCTTTATTTAAACTTAATCTATTTGTTTTTTCCATTATATTTCTCCTTATATTTCTGCATATATTTTTACATAAATGATTTCTATCAGTAACATGAGCTTTCCTACAATCTCACGCCTAAAGTATTAAGACGCCACAAATGTGGCGCCAGTTTACATTTCAAAATAACACGAACTATTAAGATCTTCCATAAGACCAGGTTGTGTAGGATGCCATCCGAGCTGTTTTCTAGTTATATCACTAGAAGATCTAATATCCATCATTGCAAAATGGGTGAACCATGTAAAATAATTATTTGCTTCCTCCAAGGTTTTGCTTACAACTGGCATGTTCAGTCTGCGTCCAATCACATTAGCAATTTCCCTAAAAGGAACTCCTTCTTCAGCTACTGCATGATACACTCCCGAAACTCCCCTTTCAAGAACTAGTCTAAAGAGATGAGCAGCATCTAATCTATGAACCGCAGGCCAAGTGTTATTTCCTTCATCTACAAAGGCTGCAATGCCCTTTGCGCGGGCAATACCAATCAAGTTCGAAACAAAACCATGATCACCTTCCCCATGAACAGATGGAGGAAGTCGTACTATTGACACCTTTGCACCTCGTGCTATAGCAGACGCCGCAGCCTCTTCTGAAGCTACTCGAGGATTTGCATTAGGCCCAGAGATTGGTAAAGTTTCTTCTGTAACAATTTGACCTATAGGAAGAATTCCTATAGCAGATGTAATAATCAATTGGCGGTCAGATCCAGCGAGAACTGAACTTAAAGCCTCTATTGCATTCTTATCTTTTTCACAGTTTTCTTTAAATTTTGAGAAGTCATGATTAAATCCTGTATGAATTACAGCATCTGCAAGGGCCGCTCCCCTGCGCAAACTTTCTAAATCTTCAAGATCGCCTTTATGTACCTCAGCGCCAACCTCTATAAGAGACTTAGCCGCCTTCTCTGAGCGGGCAAGTCCAATTACTTTATGCCCATTATTAATTAATTCCTGAACAATAGCAGAGCCAACAAATCCAGTTGCTCCTGTTACGAATACACGCATTATAATCCCTCTTTTCTTTTATTTTAGTTATAGTATTTCTATTATTTTCTATAGGAGACTATTGACTAATATCCCCTAAAAGTGTTTTGCACTTTCTATAATAAATTTATCATATCTAAATTTCAGGTTCATGAATTATTCAATCAAAATATAGCATAATCTTATCATTGAAAAAGAAAAAAGACACTCCATCATTAGAATGTCTTTTTATTCTTGTATAAGATATTAGCATAATCTTATGACTAAAAGCTTTCAATAATCATCTCACTATTATTATAAAGAAGAATTAGTAAACAAATGTTTTAACTTATTCATCCTCTTAAATACCTTTCCCTAAATTCACTAGGAGTTTCGTTACGGCATTTCTTAAAGGCTCTGCTAAAATAATTCCCATCGTTAAATCCTGTATCCATAGCGATTTCAACAATAGTTTTATTAGTATTTAGTAAAATTTGAGCAGCTTTCTGGACCCTTATTATATTTAGATATTCCATTGGTGAAAATCCAGACACAATTTTGAAAACTCTAGAGAAATGGTTCGGGCTTAAGTGTGTTACTTCTGAAAGCTCTACAAGAGTAATTTTTTCTGCCATATGCGTCTCCATATATGTAATAGCAGGTTTGATTTGGTTCAATCTTCTATACTGCATATCCAATTCTGATTGATCTGGTACTGTCTTTTTGTGCCTTCTCAAAAGGGCTATAAATATCTGACAGGCTAATCCTCTAACTACAATTTCGTAACCTTCTTTTTTCTCATGGAACTCTTCAATGATATTGTTCATGATTATAAATATAGAATCATCATAGGTGATTTTATTTTCAAACAATAAGCGGTTTTTCAAAAGGGGCTCTGTATATATATTTTGCTGTAAATCAGACTGGTTACCTAAAAGTAACAAAAGATCAATTTTTATCAAATAATACTCCAAATCCGAACCTAAAGTTTCTATGGAATGTATTTCATTTGGGTTCACAACAGCAATTGAATCCTGCTCTGCTAAAATTCTTTCTTCCCTGCACTTAAGCAGCAATTCCCCTTTTTTAATATACATTAGCAATAGTTGCTCATGCCAATGAGGCGGAAAAATACTTTCTCTTCCATTAATAAAACAGTGTTCTACATTAACAGAGGCTCCTCTTACAGTCTCTGATGAATAACCATACATATTCTCATCTATTATAAAATCTTTTCCCATGTTTCCCCCCAGATTCCTAATACTGCACTGAATTTTTGCTTAATCATCTAAAATTGTACCTATCAGGCAACTTAAATTTTTTATAACTTATGGTCCTCTATAAAATCTAATAACTTAATAATACAATTTTTCAGCAGAATATTATATAATTTTTTTCATATTTTCAATAACTGAATTCCATAATATTACGTTTATCATCTAAATCCTTGTATTATATGAATTATAAACAGCCATTTTATATGAAATAAAGCACTTATAGAAGAGTTTACAAGCTAACATCAAACATTAATACTCTTTTCAAGAGTTTTATGTAATTACTACAGCAAGTAAACTCATCCTTAAGTGCTTCAAAAAAGTATATGGGTATATTAAAGAAATTATGAGGGTATATACAATAACACTTTCCCCTTATTGGATTAGTTATTTGTCATTGTAAATTGCACACTTTGATTTATTCAATAATTTACTTTTCAAAAAAAGAAGCTGATAGCGGTTGTCTTTCTGTGAATCTTTTAAAGCTATGTTTAGGATATCCTACCATTACAACTCCTGTTATTTTCTTTTTCTCTGGAATGTTAAAAATCTTGTACATTGGCGAATTATCACTACGAGCACAAATTTCAAATACTCCTGCCCAACATGATCCAAGCCCAAGAGATGGAGCATATAATTCAAGATACGATAATGAAAGAACTGAATTTTCTCTACCATTACGAAAATCTTCATCAGCCAAAGTTATAATTATACTAGGTGCATCTCTTAAGATAGTGTCAATTTTAGTATTCTTGTAGCCACTAATCATTCCTGCTAATACTTTACTCAAAGTTTCATTATTTTCAAACCAATTAATGCATTCCTCAACTGCTAATTCAATTGTTTTTTTATCGTCTACTATTAGATATGATATACCTTGTGAATTACTTGCAGTTGGGGCCAAATGTGCAACCTCAACAAGTTCCAATAACTTTTCTCTTTCAACTGGTATATTCTTATATGAACGAATAGATCTTCGTGATCTAATAAAATTCTTTGCTTCTTCTGGATTTAGCTTTTTGATTTCTCCTATCTCACTTTGCATAGCTAATGGAGATTTCTTATTATCTATAGCCTCTTTGGGACATACAGCCACACAATGACCACATTCTATGCATCCATTAGGATTGACTTCTTTTGGACCGTCCGCTTCTAGTTTTAATACTCCTGTTGGACATTCCACCACACACATTCCACATTTTATACATTTTTCTTTGCTTACAGATATTAAACTCATTTTTATTCACTCCTTATTAATTTTTACACTCGCATATGATACGAATACACTTAATTCTTATTTGATTTATAATACATGTTAAAAAATTTTTCCTAAAACTTGCTTCTTCTAATTAATTTTTCATTTTAAATCATGCCCAGTGCCTTTCCATAAATGTATCACGTCTTATTATCACCTCCTTTAGCTATGCTTAGTACCTTTTGAGAACAATCATTCTAATTGATATAAAAAAATTATGTATTCAATAAATCAGAAAATCCACAATATCATGCCTTTTCTTTATTACCTAAATTTATTGTATTATTGATTTGAGTAGTGGTTATACTTTTCTACTATGTAAAAGGGCTCAACAGAACATAAAATTTTTTGAGAACGCTCATTCTAATTAGTACAAGGAAATTAGTTATTTAATAAATCCATAAAAAAAATCTGCTATACGATGTAATTTTTCTTTGCTCGCTGACATTCTTAACTGCACACGAATTCCAAGCAATGTATTTTGAAGTATTTCTGATAAAACTTCTGGATCATACTTGCAAGAAAATTCACCTGTTTCCATGCCTTTTCGAACAAGATCAGCAAGTAGTTGTTCTGTTTGCATAAATATCTTTTCAATTTTTTCTTCTATCTCTTTATCCCTAAGAGCCATCTCTGTTGCTGAATTTACAATTAAGCAACCCCATTGTTTATCTTCATATCCTTCGATCGTAAAATCAAAGATAAATTTTATGGCTTGTTTTGCTGTTTCTGCATGTGAAATTCCAGCCTGCATTTTATTTTTTATTAATTCTGCATAAAAATCTACAGTTCTTAAGAATAATGTGTGTTTATCACCGAAGGTATCATATAAACTTCTACGATGGATTCCCATATGTTCTACTAAATCATTTAAAGATGTCTTTTCATAGCCTTGTTTCCAAAATAGTTCCATTGCTTTCTGAAGAACTACATTTTCATCAAATTCTCTGCTTCGTCCCATCAAGTTCCCTCCTTTATAGAATTAATATTAGCATTTTGAGAACGATCGGTCAAGAATTATTTACATATTTAATCATACCTATATTTTCGCACATTACATGCTGGGAAGAAAAGTTACCTGGCACAACACAAGCGCCCCTACCCTAGCCTACAATTTTCTGCCTAAAACACTTCACTAAATGAGTTTATATCTAATTTCTCTTTTGATCTTAATATAAAGTGGCATCCTTTGAAGCCAATTCTTCTGCATATACTTTTCCAATACCAGATGACGCTTCTGTAACCAAGGTAACTTTTTCCTTATAATTAAGCATTCCTTTGCCTCTTAAAATGGATCAATTATTTGCCTCTATTATTTCCTTCAATTTAACATTTTGATTAATAAATCTAGCTCTACTTTTTTCCTGTTTAAGCCGTATAGCATTCTGTGGGCAATGATTAATACAAGCTAAACACTGCTCACAATTTCCTTTATAAACAGGTTTAGTATCTACATTAATATTATTTACTGGGCAAACTTTCTCACAAACTTTGCAGCTATTACAGGTATCTTCTACATAGAAATTCTTATCATATTGAGCGTTAGCCTTAGTCTTAGAATGAAACTTTTTTATTATTGCTTCAATACATTTTATAACTGCAGAATGTCTCTTGATATATACTTTTTTAACTTGTATATCATTGATTATTTGTGCAAGGCTTTCTTCTATATTTTTCTTTGGCTCTTTTTTTATCTCTTTAGCTATATCAAACACTGGAAGGTAATTGTCAACCATAAGTATTTCATTAATGTATGAAAACTGGATTTGATTTCTTTTTCCAATTTCTAAAAGCTCAGGTATGACTGCTCCTGAAAAAGATCCAAAAGACACTACGGCAAAAATATATTTACTTTTTAGTTTAACTTTATTTAGAAACTCCTCAACAATTTTAGGAACTCCTCCATAATAACTCGGAAATACAATACCAATCTTTTCATCTTCAAACTCAAACTGTTCTAGTTTCATTAACTTAGGAATAGAATAACTTTCCCCTCCAATTCTCTTTGCCACATATAAATTATTTCCAGTTGCTGTAAAGTAAAATATTTTCATAATGCACTCCTTTCAGACGTTTCACTTGTAACTCCTTATGAACTATAGTATAATTTGATAACATAAATAATTCAAGTGAATATAGGCTAGCTGTTACAAAAGGAGGAATATTGTTTATGACTAATAAGTACAATGCTGAACAAAATAAGATTACAAAAGAGAGTATTTTGGGTGCTCTTATGTCTTTAATGGAGAAAAAGGACTTTAAGAATATATCTATTACAGAAGTATCACAAAAAGCTGGTGTATCACGGATGGCTTTTTATCGTAATTACAGCATAATGGAAGATATCCTTATTGATCATCTGGATGACATGTTTAGAGAGTATTCAACCCTTTTAAATCATAAAGAAATAAGTAATTATGAAATGACACGTTTATTTTTTTACTATTTTAGACAACATCAAAAATTTATTGAAAACCTACTAAGGTCTAAATTAACCCACTTAATACTTGAACGGTCTATCGAATTTCTTAATATATACTCAAAAACTATAACATGCACCATGGACTGCTCTCCTGAATTTGAAAAGTATAATATTGGATTCATTGCAGGGGGATTTTTTAATGTATTGATGATTTGGTGCAAAAGTGGTATGACAGAGAGTGACGAGAAGATGGCAGAAATTGTTCATGAGAGACTTTCAAATCATATTGCTGGAATCACCTTAACAAATTTCTGATTAGATCCAGTATATATACCAAGTAGGAGAAATGAATAAGAAAGATTTGCTACTTAATTGACTCTAATTTAAGAATATATTAATAATGCATTATGGGAATGCTCCTCCCTCCCATACCATTTCTAAAATATTATCATAGAAATGCATTTACATAGAACGTTACACACTCTCGAGTCTGAGCTGACTTTAATTAATACATTTCCTCAAACATAATTTCTTGTTTGTTGATTTCAAGAACTGGACACTTCTAATTTTATAAAATAACTATTGAGCATTTCCTAAAATTTTAAAGTACTTATATGATAGCCATATACTTCTTCCTACCATTGAAGCACACCCAAATGCAAGAATTCCTATACTTATAAAGCTAGTTATATTTCCACCAATATACCTAAAAGCCGATTTTACAACGATGAGGAAAACATAGACCCCAAGGCTTAAATACGATTCATTATAATAAACCTCACCTTTAGCTTCATCCTTACTATATTTTAATGTTCTTCCACGAATTATTCCCACTCCTAGACCAATAATTGAACAAATAATTATTATTACAATCTCTTTCAATGAAAAACTTAATGTTTTTGCATAATCTTCAACAATCATTAGAATAAGTAGTATAGGTAACAACCATAAATTAGGGAACTTAATTCTTTTATTCTTTCCATTAAGTATTCTTAAAAACTTTAATACTATAAAAATCAATAAAACATAAACCATTGACACTAATTCCACCTCTAAACTTTATTTTCTATTCCTCAAAATTTTCTGATATAATAATACAAGCGCTTTGGAACTGTAGATAATAACAATCTCTCAATATCTTATCTTTTAAAGTCTAATTATTAACAGTAATTGTAAACCTAATTTTTATACCTACCTTGGATACAGCTGTCTCTAATAATGACACCTTTACTAACCATAAGAATTTCACTTAGTTAAGCTCGCTGTAATAAATATTATAAATTTAGAATATATAAGGAATTAACGCCCATGATTCTTTTATGTATTTCTCATATTCTTCACCAAGTTCCAATATTAAAAATCTTTGTTCTCTATTTATTTTTATAATATAAGTAATTAAAATGATACAAAATCCTATAATTGAAGCTAAACTTCCAAGTGTAATAAAAGTTCCAAAAAAGCCACATACTATTCCTGTATAAATAGGATTCCTTATATATTTATATGGTCCACTACGAACCAATCTTTGCCCCTCTACTTTTTGAATCGCTCCACTCCAATTTCTACCTAATACTATTCTAGCCCATATTGCAAATAAAAGAGAGAATATTAAAATTGCGATACCTACATAGTCAACATATTCATAACTAGGCAATATCCTATTCCATAAGAATATATTTTTAAACTGAAAAAAGGTAATGGCATAAGAGACTATTACTAATATTAAATGCACTATTCTTGGTATGTTCCTTTGGCCACTTGATTCTTTTTTCACATTTGACCTAGTTTTTATCGCTGCTAATATCCAGTAAATCCAAAATATACCCCAAATATAGCTATCTACAGTAATATTACTCATAAAATCCTCCTCACATTTTATTAGATTTAATCACCACTTTTAATATATTTTTCCGTAACTTCCAAAAACGTATCCTTTGTCACCGAATTCATCTCATCTAAAAACCTTAATATTGTGGCTTTCTCCTCATCATTATATTGAGCTATAATATCTTTTTTCTTATTATATGATTTCTCATGAATTTTTTTATGAATTTCAGACACATTTAATCCTAATTCCGTTAAATCATAATATACTTCTTTATTATTCCCTTCCTTTTGATACTTCGATACATAGCCTTCGTTTAATAACTTTTTACACATTTTAGTTATAGCACCTGTTGTCATTCCTAATTCTTGTGATAGCTTAGTTATATTTGCATCTTCGATATATTCTATAGCTGCAATACAATGAATTTGTGAAAAAGTAAGTTTATTCTTTATATTAGGAACATCTATTTCATTATTTTCTTGTATTTTCTTTAGTGAAAATATAATCTCATTAACAATATCCATATTAATTTCCCCCTTAACATTTCTTCCTTGGAAGTAATATTATATTATAATATTATTTCTTCCATGTCAACAATTTTCACTTTAAAGACTTACTCCTAGATTTAATTAAGCACTTGTAATACCTAATGAACAACTTCCACTGTTTAAAATACCAAAACTATTCAATCAGCCTTTTTTAAGTTATTCCCTCAAGGAGCACCTCGTCCACAGATTTTACTGGAATATAAATTTCTAAAAAACTAAAAAACCACCGGCTTAACCGATGGTTCTGATTCATATTCACTAACGTTACAATTTAGAATTAAAGAACTAAGATGATTGTAATGAAAATTGTTCTAAATACTTGGATAAACTTTCAATATTAAATTGCATATGACGATTATTCCCCTCAAGTTTACTTAGCATTATACCACCTTCTAAGGCTGAAAAAATGAAAGTAGCAAGGGCATCGATGTCAAGATTTGACCTTAATTCACAGTTCTGTATCCCTTGATAAAGAATTTCCTTAATATATTGCAACATCCTTTCAAGGCTTTTTTGGGCTTTTTTTCGTAATTCAGGATGAGTATCATCACTTTCAATAGCCGTGTTCAATAAAGGACATCCTCCGATAAATGGGGGATGTTCCGTAACTTGTTCATATACCCTAAATATAGCTAGAATTTTATCAATCGCTGACTGTTGATTATCCACAGCTTGGGTAAATTTTTCATTAACAATTCCTACTGCGTAATCATATGCCTCAAGCGCAATCTCATCCTTACATGCAAAGTGACGATAAATCCCCCCTCTCTTGATTCCAGTTACTTCAGTAATATCAGAGAGCGAAGATCCTGCGTAACCTCGCTGGTTAAAAAGTTCAGCCGATTTCTTAATTATATACTTGCGTGTATTTTCTCCTTTAGTCATAGTATCTATCCTCCAAGGAATGTAATTCTTCGTAATTTCATCCTCATTGCACATGTTATTTTTTTAATTATTATAGCATATCTCCAAAAATTTAAATAGTTATTGCAAGCCAGGGTTTATTTCTCCGATGAACCTGATTTTTTAATCCAAAATGCCAATTATATAATTATAAATAATAAAAAATATTCCAAGCATCAGAAATATGAATATAAATTTGCACTTTCTTAATGGGTGTGTTAACATAGTAAAAAAGATATCGTTCAGTATCTTTTTATTATATTAAAATGAGGTGAAGAAAATGAACGACACATGGTTTAAAGAACGTAAGTATGCTTGGATCGGCTTGGCTGCTTTGTGGATTATCGGCTTTATTGGCGCATTATTGCGTTTCATTATGGCTACTTATCAAGTTCAAATTTCTCAAGATTTGAATATAAGTAGAAGCTTAATTTCTATGGCATGGTCAACCAACCTACTAATTGCAGCATTATGCACCCCAATAGGAGGATGGATTGCGGACCGCTATGGACCTAAGAAATTAATGCTACTAAGTACAATTTTTAGTATCTTAGGGACAAGTATCGTTTTTGTGGGGCATAATCCAGCTTTGTTTTTTATCGGATATGGAGTCATATCAGGTTTTTACGGTATAGGAGCCTCTGCCACATATATTCTAATATTTGACTGGTTCCAACATCATCGAGCAAAAGCTACTGCACTTCTGGCAAGCTCATCATCTATTGGCCTCGCCGTTTGCACTCCAATTTTTATCTCGAACAGTTGGTTGACATGGAAGGACGCATTTCTGATTTCTTGCCTGCTCAGCCTTTTTGTTGCATTGCCAGTTATTCAGTTTCTTATTCGGAATCCTGAAAATCCACAGAAGAAAGCAAAAGAATCCGAACAACCAAAAATGAAAATGCTTTTTAAAGGGCCTCATATGTTATTATTTCTATTTATTGGTTTTGCATTGTTTACTTGTGGGTTTAATATGGGTACTGTAGAAATGAATTTAGTGGCTATTTATCAATTGTCTAGCGTAAAGCCTGCCTTGATTGCCGTATCCATGAGTACCTTAGGAATTATGGAAATAATCGGTTCTCTTATTTTCGGATATCTTTTGGATCGTATCAATAAATTTACATCGATGTCGTTGTTGTACGGGATACGCATCTTAGCGTTTATAATTTTGTTTGTACATTCGCCATGGTCACCAATTGTGTTTGCAGTCTTCTTCGGATTTACTTACCTAGGTGCTGTACCAGGAGGAATGTTAATTGCTAACGAGAATACAAAAGAAAAAGGAAAGTTCATTGGAAGTCTCCTTCTATTCCATCAAGCAGGCGGGATCATTGGTAGCTTAATCGGAGGTGTTTCCTTTGATATCAGTAAGAGCTATCAACTACTCATTGGTTTTGATATGCTTCTATGCATTTTAGTTACCATAGGGTATTTTATGAATTATGCCCTACGATATAAAAATACTTTAGAAGTTAACAAACTACAATCAAACGATCAATAATTAAGTATCAATATATTTTAAATTTCCCTTTAGATACTCTATGTCATGAGAGTTTGTTCTTAATGATTTACATTTTGGCCAATTTGAAAAAAACGCCATAATTTTATTATCAGTAAAAGATTTTTCTTTCTTAATCTGAAGATCTGTTTTTCTATCTTAAAATTATGCAAAAACCTAGGACTTTCTCAAGCTAATAATCTTCAAACCCGCATTATACAAGCATATTCTTCAGAATATCAGAATATATATTCTAGTATTCTGAAGAATAAATATTGTTAAGAATATATCTTCTTAACAATATTTTAGAATTGTGAGCTTAATTATTAATCATATTATTTTTATCTAATCCATTCTTTACAAGAATAGAATATAACGCACCATCTGCTTTCATATCATTAATTGCTTTATCTAATGCGTTTAATAAGGAAACATCATCTTTTTTAACTGCTATTCCCATTACTCCTTGTAACTCAGGAGTATAACCTTTTAACTGCCTTAATAAAGGGTTCTTTTCCTTTATATAGTAGTTTATAATAATAGAATCAGCTAAGCCAGCATCAATTTTCCCATTATTTATAGCATTAAATAAATCGGTTGTACTATCCAAACTTAATACATCTTTTATTAAGCTATTTTCCTTCCACTTTTTCGCTAGATCTTCAAATATTGTTCCTTTTTCTACTCCAACCACTGCATTTTTTAAATCACTCATAAAATTAATTTTTGAAAATCTTGGTACAATAACAGTTTCTGATTCTTTATACAATGGCTGAGTAAATGCTGCTAGGTTTTCACTTTCAGGAGTTATAAATATTCCACCAACTGCTATATCTATACTATCATCACCATTAAATTTATCTAATAAATTTGCAAATGTTACTTCCTTAATTTCAACTTTGTTAACTCCAAGCCGCCTTGTAATTTCATTTATGATATCCGCATCAATTCCACTCATCTCATTCGTTTCTTGATTTATCCAAAAGAATGGAATTTCCTTTGATGGTGCAGCAATAGCTATTATTCCTTTTTCTTTTATCATTTCCAATCTATCTTTTTCTATTGAGCTATCTGCCAGTATAGTTTCTCTAGGCGCTATCATAAGTCCAATTATTATTCCAATAATATTTATAATAACAATTGAAGTAAATATTTTTTTCATAAATAGAAATCTCCTTAAAATGCTAAACATATTTTAATAATTATTATTTGGAATTTAAATTTAAATTATCCTCATTTGAAAAAAATTCAAACTTTTAAAAATAATGCTTGCCTTTTATGTTAACCTTTAAAGCGAGATCAATGATCAGCTTACCTTACCCTTTATTGAATAGCACCCATCACATATTATTTAACTTTCCAAGATCATGTTTTTTTATTTACTGCGTCAAACCAACTCATATTGAGTAAATGATCTGAGCTTATTTTAAATATAATTCTGGGTTTAATGATATTTCTTTTACATCTGAGAAGAATAATGAGCAATGATATCCATCAGCAACTGCATGATGAACCTGAATGGTTACTGGCATAATAATTTTATTCCCCTCTTCAAAAAATTTTCCCCATGTTACCATTGGAAACAGAAAGGGGCTACTTCCTTCATTATTTACATTAAAAGATGTGTAATCAAACCAAGGTAGGCATGAAACAATAAAAAAATTGTTTTGATACTTTGTAGTAAAATTAGCATCCTGTTTATAATTGTTTAAAGAATTTTCCATGTCTCCATAAAAGCTTAAAAATTTATTATTAAATGGTGTATACAAATCACTCATTACTTTAGTCCCATCATTTAATACAGAATAACTTGGACCAATTTCATCAAAGAATCCTAATTTACCTTCCTCATCGAATGCCATTTTAAATTCTTCATAACTATTTATGGCCTTTGAAACAACCCATGTAAAAGTTGGATAAAATCGTAACTCGTTAGTTTTTATGTAATTATAAAGATTTGTAATATCAATATTAACAGTTATGCTGTATGTGCATTTTGCATTATTAAAAAAATGATTAAAACATTCTTTTCTAACCCAAGTATTCATATTAATTACATTAAATCCCATATTTTATTTTCTCCTTGTATTTAATTTTTATATTCATATTTTTTCTATTTCAAGATTACTAGACCTATTATTTTATAGTCTGTGCTTTGATTTTACTTCCCATTATAAATCAATTATAGCATAGACTGTAAATTATATTGCTCAGTTTTAATGGAATCTATTTTTATTCTCTATTCAAAATGCATATTCTTAATATCTTCCTTGTACATTCACATAATAATTTTAGATGCTTAACAGTCATCTAAAATATATAAAGCCTTTCAGATAAAAAATTGGAGAGGCCGCAACTTCACTCTGAATATTGCGACCTCTCCCAATTTTATATTTAGTTTTTTCTTAATAGCTGATTTTTTTTGCTCATAAGTTTTGAATTAAATTCTAAATTTCTTTTATATGAATAATAGCAAAAACTCATCCCCAAAAACTCTGCAGTTATTAAAATAGCTATTAACTCTATAATTGAAGCAATTTTTTTATATACAAAATAGTAGTAAATAGATGGTAAGCAGGAAATCCCCCCTATTACTATAAATACACAAACAAAAGCTAGTAATGCACTTTTTTGTTTTATTCCAATTAGATAAATAAAAACAAATCTAGAAATAGTACCAATAACACCTCCAATAATTGAAAACATAATTAATTCTTCTATAATTCCTGCATTTATATTTTTAACAATCATTTGAGTCATACCAACCACTACGCCAAGGAGCATGGATATAATAAGATTAAATAAAAAATCCTTTAAATTCTGTTTCATGATTTACACACCTCACAATCCGAGATATTGCTTAAAGTTATTTAGATATTTTCTTGTGACATATACCTCTTCATCCATATCTATGAGCTTTAATATAAGCTTGCTGTTAAACCATGAAATTATTCTATCTACTTTCACTATATTTACAACAAAGCATTTGCTTACTCTTATGAAACCTTTTGCTTCCAATCTTTCTTCAAGTTCATAAAGCTTTTCTTTTACTTTATACTTTTTATCCTTGGTCATGCAAAAAACCTCATTTCCCATAGCTTCGAAATAATATATCTCATCATAATTTAATACTTTAAGCTCATCCTCATCACATCTTCCTGTGATTATATTTTTAGCTTCTTCTTTGCTGCCTGAAATAGAATCTAAATAACCAATCAAAATATTTATGGTTTCTATATCAAAGTATATCCCTATTTTGCCGCTCTTTAAATCAAATCCTTTTTCAATTAAACATACATCAGCATTTTCATTAATCTTTATTTTGCGATTTGTAAGGATTTCTTCCAGCATTCTTTTTAGATTTTCGCTGCAAATTAAATCTAACTCCATGTAATTTCCCCTTTTGCTTTAAACTTTAAGCAATGCCTTTCTGACAAGGATATATTAAAAACTTAAACTCTATCCTCTCGAGGATGTTCAAAAAAATAACAAATCAGTATGCCAGTCTATTTTGTGCTATACTTCGCCTATAAATCTTACTAATAGCCTGCAACTTTAGCTCCTTATCAACACAAAATATACACCTTAAAAATAGCAACTATGCTGCATATAAGAACATCCCATAGCATCTTTTACTTGTTATTTACCTTCACATCCCCTACTTTAAACTTCTGGCAATACCCCTGGAATTATAATTGATAGCATAATTCCTAAAATCACCAGCCCATTCATAATTATAACAGTCATAATATTATGCCCTGATAATTCTATAATAGCATTAATTAAATAAATTACAGCCCATATTTTTGTTATTACTATATTAACTTCTATAAATAAAGAAGATTTTCCAAATTCCTTTTCATATCCTCTTCTAGCATCATACATTGTATAAGGTCTTCCCATCATAATAGAAATGAAACCTGTTAAAGCTAATACTATATATGAAGTTAAATATTTATATTCCATAACGGAATTAATTCCTAAATAAAAATACAATATATTAGAAATAGTGAAATAAACTACTAGTACTATTGACATAATTCCTATATTTTTATTAATTATATCTCTTATAAAAAGCATCAGTATAGAAGCAAATCCTAAAACAAAGCATAAATTACTCGAAATACTCCAAAAGAGCATTAAAGGCAGAAAACTTAATGTTACATTTAGAAATGCTTTTAAACTACTACCCATTATTTTTTCCTCTATCTTTCTCAAGTGCCTTTTTATGACCTGTGATCATGAAATCAACCATATTTTTCTGTACATGCTCCTTGAATTTTTTCCTTTTCATAAGGTATCTCATAACTTTCCCTTGAGCTTTTTCCTTTATAGGAACTTTTTTAATTAGATTATTTTTCTTATAATATTTATAGTCTTCTATGAAAATAGCTCCTAGCCCTCCTTCTATTGCATCTGCAAATAGTTTACTTCCAGCTATATTTAAAAAGTTTTCAGGCTTGAAATAGTTTCTTTCAGCATAATTTATACTCATTTTAGCAAAAGCATATATTTGATTATCTATAAGAGAATTATCTTCAGCTTCATCAGTGACAAATCCAATTAAATTGCCTCCTTGTGTATGAAACTCTAGTATCTGTCTTAAATTTTGATTTTCACTTAATTTTCCTGAAATTATATATCCTATGTGTTTGCCTTTGAATATAGGAACATGGTTATAGCGAAAACTTCTATCATAAATAAGCTTAAAACGTGAAGATAAATATCTATCCTTTATACTTCCTGCAAAAATTATGATATCTGCATTATTAATGATATGGTCTAAAAACTCCCTATAACCATCTTTACCATCATAAACACATTTATTTTCAGCTCCGCATTTACAGCAGCCAAGGCATGGTCCTTTTATATCAACCTCATTAAGATTAAGGATCTCTACAGAACCTTTTACAAATCTTTTATACTTGCCAATCATCTCATTAAGATTAGTATCTTCTTTAGCAGCATCTGTAATTATGATTATTTTTTTATTTGTATCAATTACTTTGTCTGTTACTCCTGAACTATATTCAAAGTTACTTTTACTTACTGAATTATACAATTTACTGGTTGTTAAACCTTCATTTGCAAAATCAAGTAGATTTTCAAAAAATACTTTAAGCTCTTTTCTTCTATTTTCCTTAGTTAAATCCTGCATCTCATGAGATAAATATTCCACATAGTTCATGCCTAAATCTTCAGAAATTGCCCTGATATAATTATGTGCATGAATATCTGCATAATGAATAGACGTAGAAAATGCAGCAGTATACTTATCCTTAAAATAACTTTCTAATTTATTTTCAAATATAAGTTCAATAAATCTCTTATAATTAGAATGCACTAAAGCATGATATAGTGGAAATGCCCATATAACTGCATCTGCTTCCTGAACCATTGTGCATAAAGCTTTTAATTTTTCAGTATCTTTTTCATAACTTTTTACTTCCTTAACAATATGGATATACTGAAATTCATGTTTTTCATAATTTTGTTCCAAATACTTCATTGATTGCATTGTAGCACTTTTCTCAAACTTCGGACTCCCATTTAAAACAACTATTTTCATAACCAATACCTCCGTTTTTTTTATATTTTTATTCTATTAGAAAACATGAATTAAAACTATATATTTTGCTTAAGATGCAATTTAAATAAAATAAGATGCATTAATGATCCGCAAAAATTAAGAGAACCTCCTCTATATGGATTTGGTTCTCCTCTGTTACTTAGATTAATAATATACTAAATCAATTTGTGTATCTCTTCAAATAATATCTGGAGTCCTAACTTTATCTTGTCTTTTGCAAGTTTAGATATACACAGTCTAAAACAGCTTATTCTTGAATTACTATCTATAAAAAACGCCTTTCCTTCTGCTATATAAATCTTTTTTTCATTTAATCTTTTATTTAGTGTTTCCATATCAATATGATTAGTAAACTGCATCCATATAAAAAATCCTGTATCTGGAATAAAGAGTTCCACGCCCTCTGTATCTATGTTTTTTAAGCAGTCCTTTAAATAATTCATTTTTTTCATATATGCAAATTGGATTCTTTGAATATGCGTTTTATACATCCCACTATTAATATAAATTTCTAAGGCTCCTTGTTCTAATGCTGATGTACTTAAATCATAATATCTCTTATGTTTCAAAAATTCACTTTTTAATTTTTCTTGAAGCACTACTGCTCCTAGTCTTATCCCTGGCATAAATGTTTTGGAAAAGCTTTTTAAATATACTACTCTTTCCCATATATCATAATAATAAATTGGCAATGATTTTTTATTTTTATCCAAATCAGCTAAATAATCATCTTCAACAATGTAAACATCATATTTTTCAGCTAATTCTGCAATACATCTCTTATCTTTTTCTGAATAACTTGTCCCTAAAGGATTATGCAATCTTGGGATTGTATAGAAAAACTTTATACCTTGATTTTTAAATATGTTCTCTAATTCTTCCAAATTTATGCCATTAAAATCTCTATTTATTCCTATTAATCGTTCTCCATTAATCTCTACCAATTTGTGTATCAAACTATATGTTGGCTGCTCAACTAAAATATTCTTTTTCCCATTTGGAAAAGACATTTTTGAAACAATGCTTATTGCCTGTTGTGAACCTGATGTAATACATATTTTGTCCATGGATGTGAATATTTGATATTCAGAAAAGAAGTTAACCAATGATGCTCTTAAAGATTTAAATCCTTCAGTATCTCCATATATAAATAAGTCATTCTTATATAACTCAACTGCTCTATTTATGCAATGATTAAATTCCTTATACGGAAGTAATCTTGAATCAGGAACTACTAAAGAAAAATCAATAATGCCACTTTCAGCATTCTCTTCAGAATTATTTTCCACAAGATAATACCCACTTTTAGGAATAGAGTATATTCTATGATTTATTTCAAGTTCTTTATAAGCTCTTATTACTGTGGACTTATTGCATTCAAACTTATCAACCAAAGTTCTTATTGCTGGTAATCTTTGCCCTTGCTTTAATTCATTTTTTTCTGCAAGTTCTTCAATATATTCTATTATAATTTCATATTTCTTTTTCATAATCTTGCCCTTCAATTTATCTTAATTTTTCAAGCATATTAATCCTTTTATACCGGTACAAAACACTCTTTTAAAGATTGTACTGTATGCTCTAAATTCTTATAATTCCATTATATAGATAATTAATAATAAATTGTAAGTCAATTAATCATTTAATTTCAACAAAATTAAAGCAAACATAAAGGAGTTAAGTATGGAAAAGTATCAAAAAAAAGCAATATTATATCTTGTAATTGCATCAGTTTTATGGAGTATCGGAGGTTTATTTATCAAATTAGTAAATTGGAATCCTATTGCTATTGCTGGAGCACGTAGCGGTATAGCAGCAATAGTTATGTTATTATACTTAAAAAAGCCAGCAATACATTTAGGAAAGACAAAGCTGCTAGGTGCATGCGCATATTCATCCCTTCTCATATTTTTTGTTACTGCTAATAAACTCACAACATCGGCAAACGCTATACTTCTACAGTTTACAGCGCCTATATGGGTATTATTATTTTCTAAGGTTTTCCTAAAGAAAAAAATTAAAAAGTCTGATTTAGCCGTAATTGTTTTTGTCATACTTGGAATGATTTTATTCTTTATAGGAGATTTAGGACGTGGCAATATTATAGGAAATTTTATTGCAATACTCAGTGGTATTTCAATGGCTGGAACTGTTATATTTCTAAAACTTATAAAAGATGGTTCTCCTGTTGAAATGACTTTCCTGGGAAATATAATTACATTTATTATAGCTATACCTTTTTTCTTTCAATCAGTTCCAAACTTAAATAGTATTTTGGGATTATTAATCTTAGGAATATTCCAATTAGGAATTTCTTATATATTTTATACATTAGCTGTTAAACAGGTTTCTCCTATTGAAGCAATCCTAATTCCTGTCCTAGAACCACTGCTCAATCCCTTTTGGGTATTTTTATTTACCGGTGAAATACCCGGAACTTATGCCTTTATAGGAGGATTAATTGTACTTACAGCTATAAGTGTAAGAGAATTATGTATAAAAAAATAGTTATATCGAATCTTCTGCTAGAGCAATAACTTCTACAAAGTCATGAACTAAAGGCTTTGATATAACTATTTTTTCTTAATTTGGGTATATAAAAAATTTACAATCTATAATTGTAACATAAATAATCTGCCATGTTTTTATATAAGAAACTAATATTTGAATTTATCATTGCTCGCATAGCTTAACATTACACTTTTTCAAAATCCAACTATAATGCTCCCATATCTCTAGCAATATAAAGAGAAGGATATTTAGCATTGAAATTTAGTTCGCTTTTAATACGTGCTGTATCTAATATCATATCCCATTGATTAAAACTTGGCCACCCACCATTTGGAGATACCTGCTCTGATTCCCCTTGTAGCTTATAAAATTCACCTACAGTAATAGGGTTATCATCAGCAACATTATATATGCGACCGCTAATACCAGGTGTACTAGCAGCAAGCAGTAATGCTTGACTCACATCTGCATGATGCACTACAGACATTGCTTTTGAAGGGTTCCAGTTACTTAGAAACGGTAAAATTTCTTGAATGTGTGGGTCATTATCACCATAAACAAATCCTAGTCTCATAATACGAATATCTAGTCCTTGTTCACTATATAACCTAAGTAGAGCTTCTTCTGCAGCCATTTTTGTTTTAGGATATAATGCCGTTGCTGTAAGAACATCATCTTCTCTGCATGGTCTATTTACTAGAGAATTGTTATATACATTGCCTGTGCTTGTAAAAACAAATCTTGTGACACCTGCATCTAATGCTGCTTTAGCGAGTGTAATAGTTGCATCTATATTGATGGCTTTAGCCATTTCTTCACTAATACCACCTCGAAATTGAGCTGCTATATGTACAACAGCATCAACACCTCGTACGGCTTCAATTAGATTTTCATTATCTAAAAGATCTCCTAATACTACTTCTGCCCCCTGTTCTTTTAAAGTGGATGCACCTTCTAAGTTTCTTACAAGAATACGAACTTCATGGCCTTGCTTAAGTAAATACGGTACAAATCGACTTCCAACCTTACCTGTTGCCCCTGTTACAAATATTTTCATAAATTAATTCACTCCAATCTAAATAGTTTTGTTCATCAGTTATTTTTATGTTATATTGCTAATATATCAGAGTTAAAATAATTCAACCATATTGTGGTTATCCTACGATTGAGAGTAGTAGGATAAGAGGAGGAAAATAAATGAAAGAAATTACATTACAGCAGTCGTTAGGTGAATTTTTGCGTGCAATTAGAGAACGCCTTACGCCAGAGCAGGTTGGATTACCTTCACATGGACGCCGCCGCACACCTGGACTTCGTCGTGAAGAAGTGGCTCAACTTGCCAATATCGGAGTTTCTTGGTACACATCTATAGAACAAGGAAAAGATGTACACCCTTCTTATCAAATATTAGAAAGCTTAGCTACTGCCTTAAGATTATCCGAAGATGAACGCCGATATCTTTTTTTATTATCTAAATCTGATGAAATAGAAGAATCAAAAATTTATAAAGAAATTAGTACAGGATTAGAAAGAACCGTTTTCGCATTGGAACCCAATCCCGCATATATAATGGATAAATACTGGGATGTACTATTATGGAATCGTTCAGCAGAATTTATATTTGGATTTCCTTCATATTCTACCAGCATAGATTCAAAACCAAACATATTACATCAATTTTTAATTGATCCATTCAAAAAAGAAATCAATCCAAATTGGGAAGAACGTGCTAAAATCATGATTGCAAGATTTAGAGCAGATTGTGCTAGGTATCCTCAGGATGCAAGATTAAATGAAATGATTGAGAAATTTAAGCAAGAAAGTGAATTCTTCAGCAAATGTTGGCCTCGTTATGAAGTTAAAACTGTCACTGACTGTCATAAATTATGGAATCACCCTGAGATTGGAGATTTGGAATTTGAACATGTGAATTTGCAAGTATCAAACTGTCCTGATTTTAAATTGATGATTTACACAGCCTCACCTTCTACATTAGAAAAGCTTAAACAAAAAATATATTCAACCAAGTGAATATACATCGTAATTGACAGCTCAATTATAAAAAGATACTTTACATTACCAATTTACTATGTAGACATTTTTCGTAAATTACCTAAATAAATACGCAAAAGCCACTTTCCTTCTGCGTATTTATTTACCTTTCATTTTAAACTTTAAGTCTATAACCTGTGCGCACCTACCGTTTAAATATGTTCAGAATTAGAATATGGGAATTTAACTTCAAAATATATATTATAAACTATTAAAGGTAAATGAATCTAATATAGATTCATTTACCTCTTAAATTTGTGAATAATTATAAAATTAAAATAATTTTTACTTAAATATTATCAAACATCAGTTTTTAAACTGCCAAACCTCTTCTTTTAGCATATAGCCTAAAAGCTACTTCTTCAACAAATGAGAATAAGCTTGTGGTTATAAAATATATTCCTAAGGCAATAGGAGCCTTAAAAGTAACCAATCCACTTATTACAGTTGTTATTATGATGTTAGTTTTGCTTAGTTTAGCTTGAGCTTTTAATCTAAGAAAAGGTATATACGGTAATATATTTGGACTAAGCATTGAAACTGCATATATTGCAGGCACTATAAATAAACTATCTGACATCTTTAAGCTAACAACCCAAGGTATAAGCGCAGTTCCAACTTGCATAGGCATATTTAAAATCACTCTATATAAATTAAAAACTATAGGTATCTGAAGTAAACTTGATAAAATACCTATCATTCCCTTTGCATTTTGCTTAAAGTACTTTTGAGTCTCAATTTCTAGCTTTTCCTTATTACTTTTATATTTTTCTTTTATTTCTTCAAGCCCCTTAGAAAACTCTTGCTGACTATACATGCTTAACTTTTGCTTGAATGATATTGGCATAAGAATCAGCTTAACCAATATAGTTAATAGTATAATTGCTATTCCTAAATCTCCTGTAATATTAAAAAAATAATTAAGTGATACGTTTAATAAATTTGAAATGATGTTCATATTCTTCCTCCTAAAATTTAAAATAAATAAAAAACATCATTTCATTTAAAACTGTACACAATACCGCCAAATATCATATTTTTCATATGATATATAATCATTTATTATCATAAATCTTGAATAATCCAAGTATTTAATATAAATTCTACTTACAATATTATAATTTAACTTTTTTCTATATTTTCTTAAATATGTAATTGTACAAGTAATAATACTTATAAGAAACACTAGAACAAAAAACAACTGCATAGTATTCATTAACTCTGCTCTCATAAAATTACCTCACGAAATTCTATATATTCATATAGTATATCACTTTAGAATTTATTTACAATAACTTCAATTTATGAACTCAAATTTTTCTTTTTATTGTCTAATAATTTATTTTAAAATTGATTCCAAGTTCTTTTCCATAATGTATTTATTTTCTCTATCATCTATTTTATAACTTTCTCATCAGCCACTCCCATATATTTTAGCTGTTATCGGTAAGCATGCCACTACCTTACATTTTAGTTTTTATCTTTTTTATGCTCATGAATAAGAGCTTTTTGAACCACCAGTCTAACCGCCAGTATTATTTATACAAAAAAATCCCCCAAAATGATTCTGGAGAACTCCTTATCTTATAAATAGAAAACATATTATTAACTTCTGTAAAAATCCTTGAATTCCTTTGATATTAATCCATTTCTTAACTAAATTAACAAATGTCTTAACATGATGAATGTTGGTTAATGTTAAGAACTTTTCAAACTTTTAAACTCATTATCGTTCTTGTCCAGTTTGGTAAATTCTTATCATACCATATTATTTTACCATCCTTTATAAATATCACTAATTTAAATATATCTGTATTATCATAAATATTTATTTCATTACATAAGTTAGCAACATTGAGCAAGTTGTTTAAAGATTCATCGTATCTTCTTTCTATATCCTTATCAGGTATTCCATGTCCACCCCTACTAACCCTTAATCTAACTCTTTCTTTAGCAATTTGAGAACTTTCTACTCCTATATAATTCATAGTAACTAAGAATCCTTTTTCTTTAGCTTTTTTTATATTGCTGATAATACTTTTACCACTTAATGTAGTTTCTTGATTAAACGATATATTTTCAGAAATGTATAGCCTTATAAGATTAACAGCTTCTCTAGCACATTTAATTTGCAAATTGCTATCCTCCCAAGACCCTATTCTAGCTACCATTTCATCGGTGTTTATTCTCTTTTCACCTTTATTTTGTTCATAGTACGTTGATTTATAGATGGAAGTTTTACCACACCCATTAACTCCTGCAAATATTGTATATGTTGGCATACTATTTACCTATGACCTTTTCTGCTTCTTTTTGAAGCACTAAATTAGAAAGCATAGCATAAAAATCCTGCTCTTCTTTAGATTTAGCTTTTTTAAACAAATCCATTAAATCATTATAAGAATAGTTTAAAAATATATCATATAATTTTTCATTATTATTTTTCATTTCAATATACCTCCATAAAAATACGTTAGTATTAAAAAAACACTTTTCATATTTATATTATACCCTAGCTTCATAATATAAGAATAGTATGTTCTCATATTTTTTAACAAAATCTAATTTTGCTAAATAGTACATACCTCTAATTTCAAGAACATTAAGCTTGTGAATATCCAACGCAAAACTTTATAAGTTTTTAATGCCATCTCTTTATTTAACTGGTAATCTTACTTCAAAAATAGTTCTATTATCATCACTATAGGCTTTTATCGTTCCTTTATGCAACTCTATAATATTTTTTGTGATAGCTAGCCCTAATCCAGAACCACCTATATCGCTATTTCTTGATTTTTCTACTCTATAGAATCTATCAAATATATATGGCAAATCTATTGCTGATATCGATTGACCATAGTTTATAACTTGAACTACTGCCATATTCTCTTCCATTTTTGTTATTATATCAACATAAAAGCCATCTCGGCCATACTTAATTGCATTTGACAGCAAATTTTCAAATGCTCTAACTAATTTTCCTGCATCTGCATTTATTATTAGCTTATCCTCAGAAAAGTTGATTCTCGATTGCATTTCTGCATTTTTAAATTGATATTCAAAATACGCAACTACCTGACCTAATAATTCTACTAAATTAATATCAACTTTATCTAAATTAATGGTGTTATTTTGCATTTTAGTTAGTTCAAACAAGTCATTAATAAGTAAATTCAATGCTTTTGCCTTTTCAAAGGCTATATTAGCATAATATCTTAGTCTTACTTCATCTTTATACTTATCAGCATCAATTATTTCTAAATAACCTATTATAGACGTTAATGGAGTTCTTAAATCATGAGAAACATTAGTTATCAAGTCATTTTTAGTTTGTTGAGCTTTTCTTTCTACTATTGTTATCTCCTTAAGCTGCCTTGAGATATTATTAATATTTTCTGCTAAATTCCTAATATCATTTTCTCCATCAACTTCTATTAATCTGTCCAAGTCACCACTTGCCATTATTTCAGTTTGATCTATAATAGCTACCAAACTTTTAGTTTTTCTATAAGTAATAAGTAAATATACTCCTACAAATAACGAAATTCCAGCAATCACATAGGTTGCACCTTCAAACATTACAGAATCAATGAGTCTTCGAAATTTAAAAATATAATTAATGAGTTGAATTTTAGTATTTAAATATAAATATATTAATATTTTACTAACTATCATTAAGCTTATATAAGTTAATAATAACGTAGTTCCAATCTCACCTAATGGTGATAGCCAATATTTATAGAATCTTTTATTTTTCAATTTTATATCCAACTCCCCATATAGTATGAATTATCTTATTTCCTTCCATATGATGTTCTATTTTATCTCTTAATCTACTCATATGTACCATAACAGTATTATTAGATTGATAATATCTTTCCTTCCATACCTTTTCAAAAATTTCCTCCGCGCTAAAAACTCTTCCTCTATTTGTAGCCAACAAATATAATATTTCGAACTCTCTAGCCGTTAGATCTACTTCTTTATCATCTATAGTCACCTTATGTTTACTCTTATCTATAACCATTGATTCAATTCTTATTAGATCCTCTGAAACTTGCATTTTTAAATTCAAGAAATATGATCTTCTCATTAATGCCTTCACTCTAACTATAAGTTCCAATTGGTTAAAAGGTTTGCATACATAGTCATCTGCACCAGTCATAATCCCTTGAATCTTATCCATATCTTCCGATTTTGCACTTAGCATAAGAATTGGTATATTATATTTTTCCCTTACCCTTCTGCAAACCTCCAGACCATCCATGTGGGGCATCATTATATCTAAAACTATCAGATGAATTTCTTCCTTCTCCAAAATATCTAAGGCTTCCTCTCCACAGCTTGCCTTAAATACATTGTAGCCTTCATTTCTAAGATTTATTTCTAGCAAATTTCTTATTTCTTTTTCATCGTCTACTACAAGAATATTATTCATTTATTCCTCCATTTTTATAATTATTTTTGTAAGTACTCTTCTAATGTAATTCCATTATCATGAATATACTTAGCAGCTTCCTTTCCTACATGTCTAATATGCCATGGTTCATATTCAATTCCTGTTACACTTTTCTTTCCATAAGGATATCTTATAATAAAACCAAACCTATAGCAATTTTTTGCAAGCCAATCTGCCTCCTTAGTTCCCTTTCCAAAATATCCACTTTTATTAGTTATATCAATGCAAAGCCCTGTTTGATGTTCACTGAATCCAGGTTTAGCTACATATGCATCTGCAAGCTTTTTTCCTTGAGATATAACACGATTTTCATAAATATCTTCTTGTGACTTATAAGATCTATAACCCGAATTACCAAGTAATATTATCCCGTCTTTTTTAGCCGCATTTACTAATTCTTCTAATGGCTTTACAACAGTTCCAGCTACGTGTTTTTCTTCATTATCTGATCCATTTGAAAATGGTATGTTGGGTATGCTAAGCCCTTCTGGTACATAATTTCCACTTAATCCATGCTTCTCATTTACTAATAGTATTTTTTCACTCCCATTAGCAGTGTTTACTTCAACCAACTTATCTTTATCATTTGAGCCATAATTACTTGTATTTCCTTCAATATACCAAAATCCGCAAATTATTATCATCATTATTATAAATCCTGATATCTTTTTATATACTTTTCTCATATCTTCTACTTCCTTTCAAATATCATAATTTCATTGTAGAAGATATACTTTACAAGAATTATAAATAAACCTTACGAAATCTTAAGTTTATAAAAAACGAAATCCCCCCTTTATAGAAACAGTTTTATTATTTTAACTGCATACTATAAAGGGGGGCAATACTAAACCTGAAACTTCTGTATCATTTCATTTAAATCCTGAGCAAGACGTGTTTGTTCTTGAGCCGTTTTTGCTATCTCATCTGTTGCTCTATTAACTTCATCAATATTGTTTACTATTTCATCAGTTTCTTGTGAAGATTTTTGTGCTGTATCAGCCATGCTCTCCACCGCTTTAGTAACCTGTTCCATTGTAATTGAAATCTCTTTAGTCATTTCAGCTATTTCATTTGACATTTTACTTACAAATTCTGCATCCTTATGATTTTCTTTTCCAATTTCAATCATGTCTTCAAACTTAGGATTTACTCTTTCCTTCATGAAAGTTAGTACCTCATCACTATTGTTTGAAAGATTTCTAAATGCATTTTGAACTTTTAAAATTGTACTTTTTATAGATTCTACGGCATCTGAAGATTGCTCTGCAAGACTTCTTACTTCTTCAGCAACTACTGAGAATCCTTTTCCATGTTCACCAGCCCTTGCCGCCTCTATAGCTGCATTTAGTGCTAATAGATTTGTCTGCTCTGATATCTCTGCAATAGTGTCCGCCATAACTTTTATATTTTCTACTACTTGTCCTTCTTTTATTGCTTGAAGTATTTTTTCTTCTTTTTCACTAAACAATATTTCTATTTCTCTAATGGATTCCAAAGATCTATTTTGCATATCTTCTACTCTAGTTTTTGCAGCACTTGCATTATAACTTCCTTCTACTGCCTTATTTGTTAATACATTAATACTTGCCTCAACTTCTTCTACTGAAGCATTTATTTCCTCTGCCGCTGAACTAGTTTCTTGAATACCAAAATTAATATTACCAATTCCAGAATTAATATTTTGAGACATTGCTGAAAATTCTTCAACTGTGGCAAATAATTCTTCACTCGCTGCACTCATATCTTGTGAATTGTTCATTATTTTCTTAATTAGATTTATTAAATCCTGCCTCATATGCTCAATTCCTCTAGACATATCTCCAATTTCATCTTTTCGTTTTAAATCTTTTTCTAATGTCTTTTCAGTAAAATTACCTTCTGATAAGTGTTTAAAGTGTGTCACTGCACTTGCTAGTGGTTTTGATACCTTTTTATCTATGTATAAATATATTGCTATCCCAACCAAGATTAACACTATAAGAGAAGATATAATATTATTTATAACAAATTTTTTTATAAACAGCTGACTTTCAGCCTTACTTTTACCTGTAAATATAACTCCAACTGTCTCATTGTTATCTCCAGTAATTGGCGAATAGTATGCATCAAATCTACTTCCTAAAATATCAGCCTCCCCAGAATATGCACTATTACCTAAAACAACTTTTGCAATTTTTTCATCAAGTTTAGTTCCAACAACTCTTTCGCCATCTTTCATTATACTTGTTGCAATTCTTACATCTCCCATAAAGATAGTAGCATCACATCCAAATTTACTTTTAACATAATCTACTAGATTATTGGAATCTAATCTGTATCCTACAGACACAACTCCAATAATATCTCCATTTTCGTTCTTTACTGGCGCACCTGCTCTAGCGGCAAGTTTAATCTGAGTTCCACTTTCAACTTGGGAGTTTAATTTACCAGCAAGAGCATTTCTTATATTTGCCTGATTTAAAATACTATCTCCCTTTTTATCTGGTTCATAAGATCTTACAATTACATTACCTTTTTCATCAGTTATTGTAACAAATTCTACATCTAGATCTTTTAATATATCTTTTAAATCGTTAAAACTCCCCTGACTATCTTTATTTTCAATTCCCTTTATTATTCTAGGATTTAAGGCCAATTGACTTCCAATACTTAAAGACTCATTTTTCAATTCCTTAATTTTTTCACTTATTGTTTCATTAGCATTCATCACTTCAGTCTTATTGTTACGATCTGAATAAGAATTAAAGCTAATTGTACTGATAACTATATTAGCACTAAACAGTAAAATTGTTAGTCCAAAAATAAATAGAATCAATTTGAACTTTATTGAATTAAATTTCATACTTATCCCCCTCCTGCCATCTAGGTACTGTCAAAGTTTTTTATCTAACTAAGGCAGCAACCCTTTAATTTTTCTTATTTTTTATATAAATAACTTGCCACCCCCAAAAAGTTAAGATATTTTATACTTGCAAAACAAAAACACTGAACTAAAAAAGGAGGCAAGCTATTACCATGATTAATAAGTTTCTTCTTGAAACTGTAATTTATCTTATTGAAATTATAAAGTATCTCATGACTTTGCTGGTTGGCAAAAACTTGCTTAAAAGCATTTCGGACGAACCTGTTAAGAAAGAATACCGAAAGCTTCAAGTAGATGATCAACCAATCTTTGATGTTCCCGAAAAACTTAACTATAAGCTTCTAATAGCTGAATATGAGTTTAAGCACGGCAAAGAATTTGCTCCTGTGAAACCTCGCAAAAACAAAGCGTTAGCTCCTAAGGATGTTATCTGTCCTAAGTGTGGTGCTCCACATACCTATCTTTACGATAATAACGGAGGCCGAGGACAATATCTTTGCAAAGTCTGTGATACCACATTCAATCCTAAAAATTACTATCAGAAATCCATAGTGTTAAGATGTCCTCACTGCAGTAAAACACTTGAAAGAATCAAGGCGCGTAAGGATTTCTACGTTTATAAGTGTAAGAATGATAATTGCTCTTTTTACCAAAATAATCTTAAATCAATGACAAAATCTGAAAAACAAGATTTTAAGAAGAATCCTGGTAAGTTCAAAGTTAGATACATATTTAGAGATTTCACTTTTGACTTTAAGCCACTTTCTAAAGAAAGTCCGGTAAAATCAAAGGTTTCTCTTCCAAACATTATGATTTCTTCTTACACCTTAGGACTCATTCTAACTTACTACGTTAACTACGGTTTATCTTCCAGAAAGACAGCTGCATTGCTTAAAGATATTCATGATATTAAAATATCTCATCAAGCAATTTTAAACTATGTTAATGCCGTTTCAATTGTAGTTAAGCCATTTATAGATAACTACGATTATAAACTTTCTGACTCTTTCTGCGGCGATGAAACCTACATAAAAGTTAACGGTAAGTGGAACTATATTTTCTTCTTTTTTGATGCTGTTAAAAAGATTATTCTATCTTACAGAGTATCACCACATAGAGATACCGAAACGGCTGTAAAAGCCATCGATGATGTTCTAAGTAAGTTAAAAGAAATACCTGAAGATCTTAATCTTATAACTGATGGTAACCCTATATATCTTCTTGCACAGCACTTCTTTGCAAGCCATAGTATAAAATTCGATGTTACTCAAGTTATAGGCTTAACCAATAAAGATGAAGTTTCAAAAGAATATAGGCCATTGAAGCAAATTATTGAACGTCTTAACCGAACCTTTAAAGGCAATTATAGAGCTACTACTGGCTTCGGAAGTCCTAACGGGTCGGTTGCATTTGTAACTATGTTTGTGGCATACTTTAACTTTCTAAGACCACATTCTGCCCTTGAAGGCAAAACTCCTGTAATCCTTGAAGAGTTAGAGTCAATGTCCAACATGCCTACTAGATGGTGCAAATTTATTGAACTATCTCAAGACTTTGTTCTAAATAACTGTACAATAACTGCCTAATGATCTAAAGCAGTTGGTGAAACGCACCCTTGACACGCCCACAAAGATAAATGGTAAAATATCTCAATAGGCGGGTCTATTAGTCATGTTCAAAATTATCATTCACCCGTCCTTAACTGCCTAAGACCATTTATCTTTAGGTGTGTCAAGGGCAACTAGCAAACATAATTTAACATTAAATGGTAGTTGGATTGATTTTTCATATATTTTTTACACTACCCCATCTAAAAAATTTTAACCTTCTCTAGGTGTTAAATCATATTAACTCTATACTCCTTGATTTCGTCATTAATTATCAAATTCCTTTTTTATTTCCTTTCCAAATATATATTTGTAAGTAATATTATCCCATAATATATTCATAAATTTGATTTTATTATAAATTTATTGAGAATAAAAAAATCGCAGGCGACTGTGGTTAAGTTCCGTATTGTGCTTCGCACTCTTTTCATATGTGTAGATTTTTTTCACGCATCTGCCTTTTCGAACGCATGTGAGAAAAATCTGCACATAAGAAATGGCAGCTATGCACCTATAAAAAGAGTAGCTATGCTACAATACTGAACTATTCTGCATATAAGAACATTTTATCAGGCGAATATGATTTATTTTTTTATTCTTTTATAGTAACTCCCCTAGTAAAATAGACTACTATAAAAGTTATCCCTAGATTTAATTGCATTATAATTTCCTTAAGAATAAAAAAAGTCCCAAACCAAATTAAACTGTCCTTGACAAAGGGTACATTTTAAATATGTTTGAGATTTTTTATAATAAATTTATAAGAGTATTGTATAAAAAAATAAGAGGGTTTAAATATGAAATTCGCTCTCTATTTGATATTCTTTATTATTTCATAACAAAAGTTAATGGTTCACCTCGATAAATAAAATCTATTCTCATGTCATCTAGAAAAATGGTACAAGAACGATTTTTAATAGATTGTGGGAAATCATAATCTGCTTTTCCAATAGTAAATTTACTTTCTTTGTCTTCCCATTTCATCAAAATCTTATTATAAATTCCTTTCTCATACTCATAACCATCACCACTATCTTCATAAAATTCAAATTCGCAATCATCCCCAGGATAAATATGAATTTGAAATGATTTATCACTTACTTGCTCAGCATATTGTAGCCCTTCTTCCATTGGAATAATAGAACCTGCTCGTATAAATAATGGAATCTTATCTATTGGAGCGTCTGCTATTACATAGCTTCCACCACTTAATCGTTCTTCCGTCCAAAAATCATACCAGTCAGCTCCTTTTGGCAAATAACATTTTCTTATTTTAGATTCATTAATTGACTTACTATTTGGCTCATAATACATCGGATTTGTAACAGGACATACCAATATAGAATCTCCACACATAAATTCGTCACTAATTTCTTTTGCTATTTCATCATTACTAAAATCGAATAAAAGACTTCGAAGCATAGTATAATGATTTTGCGTTACTTTCCCAGCCAAAGAATAGAAATATGGAATTAAGCTATATCTTAAATTTATAAACTTTTCAATGGCATCGTAAAACATTTCTCCCTTTTCCCCAAAGTTCCATATTTCTCTTGGAGTATCTGTTCCGTGAGAGCGGAACATTGGTAAAAATGCACCATATTGAAACCATCTTACGTATAATTCACGATAAGCCAAATCATTTACACCATCATTATAATCTCCCTGCCAAAACCAAAGTGGGTTCGGGTTATTGTTGCAACCGCATCCTCTGTTTCTCCATTCACTTCCTACTGTAAAAAACGCTCCAATATCTAATGTCCAATAAGGTAAACCGCTCAAACATAAATTCAAACCTTCTGTAATTTGTTTTCTAAAAGTTCCCCAGGTTGCATTAGTATCACCTGACCACAAAACAACGCCATATTTTTGAGAGCCAATATAGCCAGATCTTGCCAAATTAAGAACTCTTTTATCAGGCGCTACCTTTCTTTGATTTTCAAAAATGCCTTTCTCGTGCATTAATGCAAATAAATTAGCTTTAGCTGGGTCTAAAAACTTTTTATGCTCATTTCCCACTAACATAAATCGTTCCCAAGGTTCTCTAATTTTTTCTCCATTCCAATCTGGTCCACTAAATGGTTCCGTTGAATCACACCACCAAGCATCAAAGCCTCCCTTGTATAACTCTTTTTCTGCTTGTTCCCAGTACATTTTTCTTGCATCTTCATTAAAAGCATCATATGTAGAATTGTCTCCTAATAAATATTCAGCTTGTAAAAATTCTTCATAATCCTCTCCACCTACATTCATATTGGGCCAAATAGAAACCATAGTATGAACATTTAAATCGTGAATTTCTTTATTTGCTTTACCTATATCAGGATATCTATTTTTATCTAATCGCTTATTCCCCCATAAACCTTCTCCCCAAGTATGCCAATCTTGTACAATACAATCTATTGGTACATTTCTTTTTCTATACTCTTTAACTACTTCAACTAATTCTTCTTGGTTTCTATATGTTTCTTTCGACTGAATATAACCAAACGCCCATTTTGGTAGCATGGCAGCTCGTCCTGTTATTTTTCTAAAACCACCTACAATATCATCGAGCTTTTCACCAAAAACAAAATAGTAATCTAATTGCTCTACTACATCTAAATAAACATATGCTCCTCTTGAATCATCATTAAAAGTCATCAATGATCCACAATCAAATAAAATACCATAATTTTTATTTGATACCAAACATGGGAATGGAGTTCTCATGTTGTGCTGATATAAGTATTGAGAGTTCCCTCTATAGTTATAAATTCCTTCTTCTCCTTGTCCTAATCCATGTATTGCTTCTTTTTCTTGCCACTCAAAGTATAATTTTGCTCGATATGCCATTCTATCAATATATGGTTTTAAATTTTCAACGAAGCTTCTTTCTCCATCAACAGTTTGTACTCTTTTAATAATGGCTTTTTCACCATTTGTAGAATATTTTTCAACCGGTATTGAAACAAGTTCTTTATCTCTTTCTTGCAGCAATATTTCATCATTCTTACCATTTTTCCATACAAATTGTCCTGTCTTCTTATTAATAGTTAAAGTAATTAATCCAGTTCTTAAAATAATATTATCTTGTGTCTCTTCAACAACAAATTTATTTAATTTCTCTATTTCATGGTTAATTCCAATAACTGATGAATTCTTTATATTTTTTTCTTTTGTATAAGTACATCGAATAATTTCTTTACCCACAGCAGATAACTGAATTATTCCATCTTCTAATTTCAAATTTACTATTCTGCCATCCTTACGATATCCTAAAATCTCCATTTAATCACCGCCCTCATTAACCTTTAACTGCTCCAGCTGTCATTCCTGAAACGATATATTTTTGACCTAATAAATAAACTACAATAACTGGCAAACTAGTTAGCATAATATCTGAACAAACTAAATTCCAATCTTTAAAATACATTCCAAAGAAATTATATACTGAAAGGGTCATTGGCCATTTTGAAGAACTACTTAAAAAGTATAATGGAGATACAAATTCATTCCATGTATTTAAAAAAGTAAGAACTACAACTGTTGCTAACGCTGGTTTTAATAGTGGAAATATAATATAGATAAATATCCTAATTGGAGAACATCCATCAATTACAGCTGCTTCATCTAATTCCACTGGAATTCTTGCCACAAATCCATGAAGGAGAAACACCGAAAACGGAAGCTGCATTGCAGTATATAGTAGCACTATTCCAAGCATTGAGTTCATTAAGTGTAACGCAGACATTACCTTCATTAAGGCTACATAATTTATAGGCATTGTAATTCCTAATATAATAAACATGTAAATGATGCGATTTAATTTTGTTTTATTTCTACATAATACATAGGAAGCTGCTGCTGCTAAGATGGCACATAAGATTACACTTCCTATAGAATAAACACAACTATTAATGAAAGATGTTGCAAGCTTTCCTCTTTCTATTACTGTAGAAAAATTTTCAACTGGTATTGGAAATGTAGGAAGTTTCAGATTCATATCAGAAGCTGCTTTGCTAGTTTTAAGAGCATTAAATAGGATTAATACTAATGGTATAAGAGATATAATCGTTATAACCCATGCAATTCCATTAGAAAATATATTTTGTAATGTTTTCTTTATTCTCATTATTCCATCACCTCATTTTTAGTCATCATTTTAATCATAAAGACTCCAATAAATACCATGATTACAAACATAACAGATGATAATGCAGTACCAATAGCATACTGACCCATACCAAATTTTTTAAATACTATTGTATACAATACTTCCGTTGTAGATTTTCCTGGGCCACCATTTGTTAATACGTAAATCATATCGAATACTTTCAATCCATAAATTACATTTAATACTGTAGTAGTAGCTAATGTTGGGAGTATTAACGGAAATGTAATAAATCGAAATTTTTGTAGTCCTGTTGCTCCATCAATATTAGCCGCTTCATAATATTCACTAGAGATAGATAAAATACCCGCTATAAAAATAGTCATAATGTATCCAATCCCTCTCCAAACATCAACTGCAACTACGGATCCAAAAGCAAATTGTGGTGAAGTAAGCCACTGTTTTGCTAATGTATCTAAACCAATGCCTCTAAGAAAAACGTTTAGAATTCCTATCTTAGGATCAAGAATTGATGTAAAAATCATACCAATAATTAATGTAGATAACACAGATGGCATAAACATAACCCCTCTGTGAAAATTCAAGAATTTTATAGATTTTGTTAGCAATACTGCCAATAATAATCCTATAGCATTTTTTAATATGGTTGTAATTATTGTAAACCACAAGGTATTACCTAAAATCTTCATATAATTCTCATTACCTGAAAATATTACTTTGAAATTATCAAATCCAACAAAATTTATTTTATCACTGTAAGCTGACCAGTCTGTAAAGGAATATGCAATGCCAATAATTCCCGGAATTACAAATAAGACTCCATAAATTATAAGTGCTCCCCATATAAAGTAACTCGGATATATTTTTTTCTTATTCATTTACACTTCTCCTTATTTTTATAGTACTGTAACCAGACAAGTATATCTGGTTACATAATTTAGAATTTTACTTCCAATCCTTATCTCCGGCAGCTTTTGCCTGATCTCCTCTATTTTTATCAATATTCTTTAGAAGTTCTTCTGGCCCCATCTCTCCAACTAACATTGCAGACATATCTTTGCCTATTTCCATCCATTGAGGATTTATATACTTGACTGCTGATTGTAATACAACAGCATTCTTAGGATATGATTTATAAAATTCTTTGACTGTATCAGTATATTTAACTGGAGCATTACTGTATGGAAGCTTATTAAATTTAGAAACGTTTTCAGTTAGATAAGTAAGACTTTCATCTGATGCAAGAAAATCTAAATACTCTTGTGCTTCTTTTGCATGTTTAGATTTTGAATATATAAGTCTTGATGGTCCTACTGGATTAATATTTAATATTTGATTATCTGCTAAAGGAATCACAAAATATCCAATATCATCTGCACTGAAACTAGAATCCGCTTTATTGACTTCTGCACCAAAACCTTGGTTAGCGATTGTCATTGCAAATTGTCCTGAAGCGATATTTTTTGGAGCATCAGCATATTTGTTAGACATATAATTATCTCCCCAATATCCTAGTTTCACCATTTCATTAACTTGTCCTAAAATAGTTTCAAATGTTTTATTTCCTTCTAATTTTGCAGTATTATTATTTAATTTATCTACTAATCCTGAATCTGCTGTATCCGCTGCTAAGGCTATTTCTGGGAACCATAATGTGTGATGCCATCCATCTGAAACGCTTTCATAAATAGGAGTAACACCAGATGCCTTTATTTTCTCACATATGTTTTTAAATTCTTGATAATTCTTAGGAATTTGTAAGTTTAACTGTTTGAAAATCTTTTTATTATAGCCAATTGCCCAAACAGATGATACATCTTGAATAGGTTCTCCATATAGTTTACCGTTTACAGTCAGCTCATCAGCAACTTCTTTATCTATATTTTTTGCCCAAGAGGCATTTGTTAAATCCAACGCATTTTTTTCTGCATTAACTTGTGTTTCTAAATCAAACCTTCCAGCATTCACAGCAAAAATATCAGTAGCTTCTCCAGAATTTAATTTTGTCATTAACAAGTTATTATATTGATCTGATGGAACAATTTGATAATCGATCTTAATTCCTGTTTTTTCAGTAAATTTTTTTGCTAAATTCAATTCAGCATCTTGAATCCAATCCTGACTTGCCATAAAAGAAATAGTAACATCATTATTTTTTGAACCTGATTCTGTAGTGCTAGTACTATTACCACAGCTTACTAATGACATAGTTAATCCGGCTAATGTCACAACTGACAATAACTTTTTAAAATGTTTCATAATAATTCCTCCCAATTTATATATTATTGACTATTTGTTGCTATGGTTATATTATATATCTGTACTAAGCTGATTTTGAATGTTCATATCTCTCCTATTCCATGTATATTTTTGACTAAATTATTTATTGTAAGGATTGATTTCTCATGAAACTTTTGAAACAACGTAGCATATTAAAAACTCTCTTTATCCCATATACCATATTATTTATAATTATCTTTAATTTTCTTATGTTTTATTTTGTAATGAATGAATCTACTAAAATTAAAACAAATGCTCTTACAACTCTTAATAGTAATATAAAAAATATTAATAACAATTTAGATGTTGAGATTAATTCTTTAGATACTCTATCTCAAAATATCATCTATTCTAATTTAATCAAGGATCATTTTATTAAATATATAAATTATAATTCTGAATCTTTGTCCAATCTATCTGAACACCAAAAAATTGATAATATTCAGAACACAAAAATTTTATATGATTTATTGGTCACAATGATGGGACCTAACCATCCTATAGATCAGATTTATCTTTATGATTTGCATAATCTTGAATTAGGAGTTGGTTTAGATAATTCCTCTTCCTATATTTCAGTGAATAACAAGGCATGGTATGATGATGTTTTATCTTCTAAAGGCGATAAGGTTATTTACTTTAATAAAGATGATCGACTAGGCAAATATTCACCTTATGAGGAAGGTCAGTATTTCCTTTCATTATATCGCGTTTACTATAATACTCTTAATGTTCCACAAGGAATTATTGAAGTTAAAAAGTCATTTAAAAATATTTTTACTATTATTAAAGATTTTAATAATGCTTATGGCAGTAATGTTTATATTTATTATAAAAATGGACAACTAATATATCCTATAGATCAAAGTTCATCTACAACTAATTATTATAATCTTATCTCTACTAATGTCGATAAAAATATAAGCAATAATTTATTTAAATATAAAAATGAATATGTATTATTTGATACCTCTTCATATAGTGATTTCACTATTGTGGCAACAATAGACAACTCAAAACTCATGTCTCCCATTTATGAATATATCAAAACAAATGTAGTGCTATCGTTATTAATTACCTTTGCTACTGCAACATTATCTTATTTTATTGCAAAAATTATTACCACCCCATTGAATAAAATATATAATCAAGTTAGAGGTTTTCAGATAACTGACGATGCATCTACTAATTTTAAAGAAATAGATACACATATTACTGAATTAAATACTTTATTCAAAGCCTTTTTAAAAATGCAGCAAAAAGCAAAAAAAGCAATGACAAATGAATTAATTCTTCAAAATCGTGAAATGCAGTCAAAAATGTTGGCTCTTCAATCACAGATGAATCCACATTTTCTATACAATGCCCTGTCAACCATCCAAGCTATGGCTGATGAACAAATGAATGAAGAAATAATAATAATGTGCCAAAGCATTTCAAGAATATTAAGATATATTTCATCAGACAGTGAACAATTAGTTAGTTTAACCGATGAAATAGCTCATACCATTGATTATCTTCAGTGTATGCAGATTCGCTATGATAACGATTTAACGTATACCCTAAACATTCCTGATGAGATGCAAAACATTAAAATCCCAAAACTTTGTTTGCAGCTCATTGTAGAAAATGCAGTAAAATTTACTACAAAAACTGAGCTGCCTTGGCATATTGATATTACCGGTTATGTAACTGATACTCACTGGGAAATGCAAATTAAAGATAGCGGAAGTGGATTTGCAGAAGACAATTTAAAACAATTGCAAGAAAAGATAGATTCAATCAACGCAAATGGAGTTCTTCCAAACTTAGAATTAAACGGAATGGGTCTTATGAATATTTATATTCGCTTTAAAATTTTATACAATGGAAAACAAATTTTTAGATTAATCAATAACACTCCAAATGGGGCGACTGTTATTATGGGAGGGATTAAATTATGACAAATAAGATTACTTTTTCTGCTATTGTTGTAGAGGATGAGAGATTAATTGCTAAAAACATAATTAAAAACATATATAGAGCTAATGAGAGCTTTGAAGTCGTAGGAACTGCTAGTAATGGTAAAGAAGCATTAGAACTAATAGAATCCTTTCTTCCAAACATTGTACTCACTGATATTTGCATGCCAGTAATGGATGGCCTTGAGCTCTCCAAGTTTATTTTCGAAAAATATCCTTTTATCCATTGTGTAATAATTAGTGGACATAGTGATTTTTCCTATGCTAAAACTGCCATAAGATATGGGGTGTCCGACTATTTATTGAAACCTATTAATCTTGGCGAATTAACTACAACCTTGAATAAAATAGAAAAAAATCTTCTGGCAAGTCAAAACGATTTTAAAGTTGATGAGTTTTCTTACAAAAAGCCTAATGAAATTGTGGAGCTTGTGACTGAATATATAAAAAATAATTACCATGAAACAATTGATCTAGCTGCACTTGCATCACATTTTGGATTTTCAATTTCTTACTTAACAAAAATATTCACTAAATACATGAATATGACTCCCTCAAAATTTATTAAAGAGTATCGTATTAATATCTCAAAACAATTATTATGGAATTTTTCTTTACCAATTAGCACAGTTGGTGAAAAAGTTGGCTATCCAGATCAATTTCACTTTAGTAAAACTTTCAAACAAATTACCGGCATGAGTCCATCTGACTATAGAGAGCAATTAAAATTAATAAACTAAATATAGGGTTCCTCATTAAAAATTTGAAATATCTCAAGCAAAGAAATTTGATACATGTTTGTGAAATGAGCATTTGAAAGTATTATCCCAAAATTATATCCACTAGTATTATATCTAAATAACTAGTGGATATTTTACATCTATAATCTGTTTAATGAATTAATCAGCGAATTTCACTTTTTTCCATATATATGCAAGCAGCTTGAAAGCTTTTATTAAGATTACATTGAAGCCTTCCGTCTATAATCTTTGCATTTATTCCCTTTTCTCCAAAAATTGAATGTATAGAAAGTGAAAAGTTATCAGGCAAAGTCATCGATATGCCTTCCTCTACATTATTTTTAAAAGTGTGAATAATCATAATTGCTTTATTCCCATCATTACTTGTTCTAAGAATTCCCTGAAACCCTTCTGGATTCCTATAACTTTTTATTCTATTACCAAAAAACTGAGTATTCCCCTCCTTAATTATTGGTGAAATCTTTTTGTAAAAGGCTATGCCTTTATCTATTATATCCCACTGATTCTCATCTAAATTGTATATATCACCAGATAGGCACATACGTCCTAGAAATGTGCTAATTAATGAATAAATTAATCTTCTACTTGAATCTTCCTTCCTAAAAACAGCCCAAATCTGATTCTGTCTAGGAAGTGTAGTGCGATGTAAATTAGCAGCAATTATTGGTATTTCATTGCATTCATGAGCATCTGAGAAAGATGTCATACTTGTTATTGACATCATTGATGGCTCAAGTCTATGGCCTCCAGAGGAACAATTCTCTATTACTATATTAGGTACTTCTCTCTTTATTTTTTTTATGAACTCTTGTGATGCAATAATTTTTTTTCTTAATCCTTCTCCCAATGATTCTGAACCATCACATCCAATTCCTATGTTATCATTATAATCTATCTTCAAGTATCCAAATCCATATTTTTTTATTAAATCTATTACCTTTTTTGTCAAGTAGTTAATAACATATGGATCTTCCATATCCCAGAATCGTCTATTACCCGTTGTAATTGGAACTCCATCACGCTTTAATTGGTGCTCTGTATTATTGAATGAATCTGAATCACGTCCTGCCACCTCAATTTCAAACCATATTCCAGGTATCATACCACAAGACTTTATTATTTCAACTGCATTTTCAAGCCCTCCTGGAAACATCTCTGAAGATATGTCCCAATCTCCCATGCTGCAATCCCAGTTCCTATTTGACGCTTTATACCATCCGCAATCTATTACTAAGTATTTAATTCCTTTATTTTTAATGCAATTAGCAATTTTATATATATTTTCATAAGTAGGGTTTCCCCATGTTGTACAAAATTCATTAAATACTACTGGTAATTCTTCTTCTACCTTAATATTTTGTTCTAACAACGCTTTATTATGAAATTGCGTTAACCTTTGGCATAATAAATCAATATCTCCTTGTGAAACAGATACTATTGAAGTAGGAGTAGTGAATTTCTCTCCAGGTAAAACATCTTTTACCCAGTGTCCAAATTCCCTATCTGCAAGTCCGCCTGATAGACATATAGAATTATCATTTCTATAAACTTCTAATTGCCATGAAGATGCACATGCAAGTTGCACTCCCCAACATACATTACGCTTTTTATCTTCAATTGCTGCAAACGGAAAATATTTTCTTACAGGCATAGAACCAACTTGTCCAAATCTTTCACAACGCACACCATATAATGACCATGATGGCTCTAGCTGTATGTCTTCTACTGGAATAGATTCTAATCTCCCCTCAGAACTCCATACACTTCTAATTCTATGTAGTATAAGAGAATTAGAAGCATCATCCTCTTCAAACGGAGTTATTCCTCCTACCGAAAAGCTTGATAATAGTTCTATAGATACTTTCGATTCACTAGTATTTTTGAAGCTTGTTATTATCTCAATTGCACTATATCCGAAGTACCATATAACCTTATGTTCTAATAAATATCCTCGTGAATCAACTAAAATTGTTTTTATTATTCTGCAATCATCCTTCTCTTCACAAGTCTGGCAATGATATTTCAGATTTAGCGTTGTCATACTGTTTCTCATAGTTACCCCATGTGCAAATCCATTTGGATAATCATCACCAATTATTTTTATCTGTATTAATGAATCTAAATTATATTGCTTCTGATAATCAACTAGATATTCAAGCTCTGTCGGAATCATGTTAAATTCTATTTTTCCACTAGAATTATCTATTATATATTGAATTAATATATCTCCGCAGCAAAATTTTGAAAGTAATTCCTTACTCATTATTTCCCTCCAAAAACTCATTATTTTTTTATCTATTCACTTTAATTATTTCTATCCCTTTACTGCTCCTGAAGTAAGACCTTTTACAAATTGTTTTTGAGCGAGTAAATATAGAATCACAATAGGGAAAGTTCCATAAAACACAAAAGCAAAAACATTTCCCCACTCTGCTGCATGCGGACCTATAGCTGTATATATACCAACTGTAATAGTCTGCTTTTGTCCTATAAGCAAAGGAGTTAAAAAATCATTCCACATAGATAATCCTATAAATATTGCAGTAGTAGCAGTACATGGTTTAAGAAGTGGAAATATTATCTGCCAAAATATTCTAAAAGATCCGGCCCCATCAATTGCTGCCGATTCCTCCAGTTCTATTGGTATTGCACCTATGAATCCGTGATACATAAATACTGAAAATGAAATACTACCTGAAACAAATACAAGAACTAATGCTGGAAAATTGCCCATAAGACCAAAGTTTTTAAAGATTGTAACCAAAGGCATGTACACTATTGCGTACGGAACCATAAGTCCAAGTATAAAGAAAACATATAGGAATCTTGCCATTCCATTTTTTGTCCTTGAAGTATAATATCCTGCCATAGCCGAAACTAATATACACAAACTAGTTCCAAATACAGTAATAACTAACGAGTTATAATACATTGAAGAAATCTTTAGATTTGGGCTTGTGATTACATATTTGAGATTTTCTAAAGTTGGATTAATTGGAAAAGATAATGGATTTTTACTTATTGCATCTGTTGTTTTAAATACATTTATTATAGTCAAATAAAGCGGTGCACCAAAGAATATAATAGAAATAGTTAAAACTAATTTAGGTATTATTGAAACTTTGTCTATCTTACTACCTTTTTTAACTTTATTTATCATCATACTAGCTTTCAACCTCCATTCTTCTAGATAAATTAATCTGTAATATGGATATTGTACCAGTAATAATAAATAAGATTAATGCAATTGCTGAGGAATATCCAAGCATATTATTACCAAATGCTTGAGTTATAATATTATAAGCAATTGTTTCTGTGCTATTTCCAGGTCCACCATCAGTTATAACTTTCACAAGATCAAACTGCCTCATTTCAGTTATAATACTCATTAATACGCTTATAGTAATTCCTGGTATAATCATAGGAAATGTTACATTTTTAAACTTATCCCATATACTTCCGCCATCAATTGTACATGCCTCATATAATTCTGCTGGTACAGTTTGTAATGATGCTAAATAGATTACCATATTGAAACCTACAGTTTTCCAAATTTCAATTATACAAATACTTCTTATTGCATTTTTTGCATTTCCAATATAATCTTGTTGCAAACTTGTAAGTCCTACAGCACCTAAAATACTATTGAGAGCTCCTGTATATGATAATATTGATATCCATATGAACGATACTGCAACTGTACTTAATACGTATGGCATAAAAAATATGCTTCTAAAAATATTCGTTAACTTTCCTGCCTTGTTTAATAATATAGCAAAAACTAGTCCTAAAATATTAACTACAACTGTAACTGTAATTGCAATAGTGAATGTTACTTTTATAGCATTTAAAAGTCGTGCATCTTTAAATAAATTTATGAAGTTGTTAATGCCTACAAACTTTATACTACTTGATGCTATACCATTCCAATTAGTAAAGCTTAAAAAAAATGCTACCAAAATAGGTATGATTAATAATGCAGTATATATAATAAATGCTGGAGCTGCAAATAACATTGATTTTTTTCTCATAACTAACTCACCTCTTTTATTTTAAAGGCAACCTCGACACTAACAAAATTCGAGACTGCCTAATAAATATCTTTCTAATACCTTTTTTAAATATATAAGCTAATTCTGTTTAGACGCTTGTTGTAATCTTACTTGTTCAGCATCCCAACTATCTAATTCTTGAGAAATGTCTGCACCTACAAATATTTTTTGTAATGATTTAAGTTGAAAATCCTCCCATCCAGTTGGTAGTGAGTTATCTCCAACAACTTTAGTTATTTCAGGAACTTCTTTATAACCTTTATAATTATCCATATATTTTGTTTGTAATGGTCCTAAATCATAAGTTACAGTATCTTTTGTTACAGGGAATGTCCCATCAGCCTGCAAATAATATTTATAAATTTCTTTATTTCCACCTAATACATATTCGCAGAATTTAAATGCAGCATCTTTATGTTTTGATGTATTTGATACTGCCCAATATTGAGGCATTGTACAGTAGCTCTTAACCCCTGTCTTTGCAGGCATTACAAAAGCTCCAATATCATTGTTATTTGCTTTATCTAACGAAGGAGCAAGCCATCCACCATCAAACATCATTGCTGCACTACCTTTTATAAATTCAGCGGAAGCTTGAGTATATCCGTATGACATAGATCCTTTATGGAAATATCCTTTTTTATTGAGATCCTGCCATCTTGTCAAAACATCTTTAACTACTGGATTATTCCACTTGACCTTACCCGACAAAACATCAGAGTTAAAATTAGGATATGCTTCTTCTATTTCAGAATTCGCAACACCCGTCCAATAGCAAGATCCTGTAGCCCAAATATCTTTAGATCCGCCAGTAATCAAAGGCACATATCCCTTTGCTTTTAGTTTCTCACAATCTTCAAGAAACTCGTCCCAAGTCTTTGGAACATCTTTTATTCCCGAATCATCAAATTGCTTTTTATTATAGTACACTTGCCCTCTATACGCTTTGTACGCAGGAATAAGCACATTTTTACCATTAGATTTCACCTTAGCTGTATCCTCAAATTTAGATAATAAATCAGTAGGCACTTCTGCATAAATCCCGTCTATTTTGGAAAGTTCCACAGGATCTATATTAACATCTGGGAAATTACCTGATGCCATAAGTGTCTTTAAAAACTGTGGTCTGCTGTCTCCAGTCATAAGAACCTTCTCAATTGTTATATCTGGATTATCTTTTTCAAATGAATCAAATATATGTTTCCAAAAATCGGCAGTATAATTATCTGTCTCAAAAACTGCTACGGAAATTTTAACTTTCCCATCACTATTTGTTTCATTTGCTTCAGTACTACTACCTGAAGTACTCCCACATCCAGCAAAAAGTGATATTACAACTAAAGTAAATAAAATCAAACTAATATATTTTTTCACAAATTACTCCCCCCATAAATTTCTATCTTGATCTTTAATATAAGGCAAGAAATATTACCGGTAAACTTTTCAATATCCTTAATTAAATATTACTCTCAGCACCAATTGCAATCAATTACAATAATTATACAAAGACTATAAATATTATACTTTTCTAAAATCTCCTGGATTTATACCAGTGTATTTCTTAAAAATTGTGTAAAAATAATTGTTATTTACAAAACCGACTTTCACTGATATATCACTTGCCTTCAAATTTGTATTTAAAAGTAACTCTTTAGCCTTATCAATTCTTACCTTATTAAGATAATCTGTAAAGAACTCTCCAGTTTCAGTTTTAAATATTCTTCCTAAATATGCTGAATTTATATTCATACTATTGGATAATGTCTTTAACGATATTTCCTGTGAATAATATTTTTTTTCTATATGTTTAATAGAATTAGATACTACTTTAGAGAACTTTTTATTTTTCAATTGCCTAATAATATTAAATATTTCAGCTACAGATTCTAAAAGTTTTTCCTTTAAAGCATTTATATCCCTAACATTTTCTATTTCACTAAAAGCATGATTCTTAAAACTTAATAAGTCTTTAGCATTAATATTGAATTCTTTAGCTGCATTAAATATGCATATTAATAATTCTAATGAACCATTTATAATTAAATCTTGTTCTATATTTTGTTTTCCTTCTATAATACAGTCATATATTTGACTAATATATGATTTGACTTCATCTTCTTTACATAACTTTATGTGATTACTTATTAGATCAAAATTAATCATTAAAATATCAGTATTCTTTTTCTTATACCCACGTATACTATCAAAAAAAAGCACCTTATTATATCCGAAGATAAATTTGTAATTCAAACTTTCTATTGCCTCTTTATAGGATCGATGCAAATCCCTATGCGAAGATATCATAGCTCCGACAGCCGCAACTGAACTAATTTTTAGATGCTTTTCTATGCCATTTATGCATTTATTTAATATTTCATTAACTTCTGCAAATGTGATTTCAGCGTCTGTATTTCTAAAAATCACAGTTATATTTCCAATTTTATCTTCAAAAACTATTCCATGAATATATCGCTCTATAATTTCTTCACATATATTTAAAGCTTTAAACCTTTTTAAATGTACAGAATTTTCCTCATCAACAGCTTCACTTATCTCATAAAAATTACATTCTATAACTGCGATACACATCTGTGAACAATATAGATTTATTTCAAGCAATTCTTGCTTTTCTCTAAATTCCTTCAATGTAATTTCATTACTTATTATTCTATTTAATGTATTATTCCTTAACAGCACTGTACTTTCTTTTTTTTGACTCTCAGAAAACATTTCATTTTCTATACGTTCTAAAATTTCCTTTATAGTATTATTTAATTCATCTTTATCAACAGGCTTTAAAATATAATTCTCAGCACCATATTTCATTGCTTCCCTAACATATAAGAAATCATCATATCCACTCAAAACAATAGTTCTTATATTCATGCTATTTAATTTTATCGCCTTAATTAGCTCTATACCGTTCATAAATGGCATTCTGATATCTGTAATTACAATCTTGGGGTTATGTGATTTTATAATTTTCAGAGCTTCTTCTCCATTAGATGCCTGACCTATTATCTTCATACCATATTCTTCCCAACAAATTATTTCTATTAATCCCTCTCTAATTATCGATTCATCATCAACTATTAAGACTCCATACATAATTTTTTCATCTCCTCTCTTCTCATAGCAGGAATGATAATTTTTATGGTTGTACCAAAATTGGGTTTACTCTGGATTTTAAGGTCATAATCATTTCCAAATATCAATTTTATTCGTTGATATACATTTTTTATACCTAAGTTATTTATTTTTTCATCGTCCACAGGATCATCCATTTCTTGAATGATATTTTCAACAATTTTTTCTTTGATCCCCACACCATTATCATAAACTGAAATTTCAATATTATTTCCAATATTTTTACCTTCAATTTTTACAAGACAATTATTCTCTTTATCATTAAAACCGTGCATTATAGAATTCTCCACTATTGGTTGAAGCAACAATTTAGGTATCCCCATATCAAGTATTTCTTCAGAGATATCGATTATTACATCAATTCTATCACTAAATCTAAGCCTTTGGAGTTCAAGATACGTTGAAATATAGTCTATCTCATCTTCAATTGTGACTATCTTTTCTTTAGTTTTAACATTCCATCTAAATAGGTTTCCTAATAAAGACAGCATATTAGAAATTTCCATATTTTTATCATGTTCAGCTCTCATTCTTATACATTCTAGTGTATTATATAAAAAATGTGGATTTATTTGTGACTGCAAAGCCACAAGTTCAGCTCCCTTCCTCCTGACTTCAGCATAATATACTCTTTTTATATAAATATTAAGTTTATGACACATCTCATTAAATGCTATCCCAAGCTGATCAATTTCATCATTTCCCTTAATAGGAAACTCAATATTTAATTTTCCTGTCTCTACCCCTCTCATAAATTTTATGAGAGCTTTAATTCTTAGATTAAATAAGTTAAATATTAATATTGTACAAATTATTGTCAATATTAAGCTTATCAGTAGTATTGAAGACATTTTCATAATCAGTTCATTTAATTCAGACCACATAATATTCTTTGGAATTATATTTAAAACCTCCATGCCAGACAAGCCTACTTTCACTGAATTTGTTATATATGCCTCATTTATTTCACCTTCATTAAAATGTACATTGTTTATCTGTAAATTCTTATAATTTTGACCCACGATATCTTCATTCGAGCTGTATAATATTTGTCCATCTCTGTTTTTTAGAATAAATTCTCCCTTTGTGTTTCCCTCAAACTCCTTATAACTTCTCTCAAAAGCTTCAATTGGTACATTCATAATATATACCCCAACAATATATTTTTGAGGAAATAAACTCGGATTATATATCTTTCCTATAAATGAAACCATTTTGTCATTTCTATTATTAGAATATCTTGATGTATCATCAAAAATAATTTGCATATCTTCATCAGATGCTATCAGTCTTTTAATAATACTATCCTGAATGAATTTATAGCTTGGCATTATTGTTCTGCTCTTCAATGGTGAATCAGAATACACAACATTATTTTTTGTTATAAGAATAACATCAGTAATATCTTTATCAGATATACAAATACCACGCATAAAATCGTTTATCACGTTTACAGTTTTTAAATCAAAAGCTTGGTCTGGAAATTTTTCAAGGTTCGAAAAAATTTCCCCTATATTTCTTTCTGAATGCATTAAATTTGATAGGTTATATAGTCGTAAATATTCTTCTTCAGCATATAATTCAATTTTTTTTACCACTTCTCTATCTATTAGTACCTCTTTTTGCTGAAGTATACTAGAAAATTTAGATATGATTATATGCGCAGTAATAGATATAGAAATAATCACTATAACAGAATAGCCTATAGTCATTTTAAGAAAAAAACTCATGTTTAAAAATTTCTTATATATTTTCTCTAACATAACATATCTCCATAATTAGCTTTTCACCATATTTTTATATCTTAAATATTCTTTATAGTTTCCTATATTTTAATGATCTCTAACTTATTTTCTAATTCCTATCTTAGTATCTATACTTAAATTAATAGCGCGCAATTCCTATTCCTAAGAAATGCGCTCTATTCGTATTTTTTATATTCAATTATTAGTAATATATATTGCAATAATAAATTTACATTTCAAATTTTAGTAGGCTAAGATCTCAATTAAGGCAAAATGTAGAAACTCAATTTCAACATATATAAAGAATTGTAATTAATCAATTATAGAAATGTACTTGATAATTTTCTTCTACATAAGATTCTATCAAGCATGCACTACTATTCCTCAATAGATATCTTATAACTACACTCAAATACTTTATCAGTTGATAGTGAGATTGTACCCTCTTTATCCCTAAATTCACCTGCAAAATCTTCATAATCAGCATGTCCAAACCATGGTTCTATACATAGAAATGGTGCACCAGTTTCAGGTGCCCAAATACCTAAGTGTGGAAATCCTTTAAATTCTATACTTAAAGACTTATCGTGATTTTTTGATTTCAATGATATCTTATCAGATTTTATATCATCAAATACTAATACTCCATCTTTAAAGAGTTCGCTGGAAAGTGGTAATGTATCAGTATCTCTAAGACATTCTATCCTTTTACGAGAAAGATATGTATCCTTAGTTACCTCAATAATAGAACTTGTCTCTTTTTTATTAAATTGTAGATAACACTCCTCTAATTCTTCACATTTCTCTATAGGACACATAAATGCTGGATGAGCGCCAATTGAGAATACTATCTCCCTGTCATCTAAATTTATTACTTTATATGTGACTATAATAGAATTTTCTTCTAATGTATATGTTACAAATAAAGAAAACCTATAAGGATAAATCTTTAATGTGTCCTCTGAGTAATTTAATCCAAAAGTTAGTGAATTATTACTTTCTATTAATAAGGTAAATTCAGATATTCTAGCAAGTCCATGTGCGGGCATTTCATATTGAATTCCATCAACTTTAAGTTTAGAATCCACCACCTTCCCAACTATAGGAAACAAATGTGGTGCATGATATTTCCAGTACTTCGCATCTCCATTCCAAAGATATTCTGTGCCTTCTTTTTGTCCTGTTATCGAATGTAACTCTGCACCATGAGTACTTGCTGTGATTTTTATTTTTGAATTTTCTATCGAGTAAATCATATAACTCATCCTTTCATAGATATTAAATTTATGATATATATATATATATATATGTTGCAATGCACAATTCACAATTACAGCTAAAATTCTTACAATATTTTTAGAATTATGATGAAGAATTATTTTTGCAATATATATTTAGTAAAAATTATGAGAGTTAGGTTATTAATTCTCCCTAACTCTCACATTTATATATTAACTTAAGGGGGATATCATACGTAGGACTTATCTAAATTTCTTCAACTGTTACCTTATTGAAAAGTTCGTTTACTATAGATTCACTTACAAATCCTGTTTCTTTTTCCATAGCATTTGCTGTTCCACAAGCTGAAGCAAATTTCAAAGTATCTTTGATATCATAATTTCTTTGCAGCGCTACTGCTATTCCTGCAACATAAGAATCGCCTGAGCCTACAGGATTTACAGCTTCAATTTTGGGCACATTTACTTTATAATACTTTCCTTCAAATCCAGCTATTGAACCGTCTTTTCCTAAGGATATAGCTACAAGTGATATTCCTTTAGCTTGGAATTCCTTTATTTCTCTTATAGCATCTTCTACGGATTTAATTTTTCTTCCAGTTAGCGCTTCTATTTCATCCTTATTAGGTTTAATAAAGTATGGTTTTCCTTCAATACCTTCTCTTAAAAGATCACCACTTGTATCTAATAAAAATTTCTTACCTTGAGAATTAGCCATCTCCACTAATTTCCTATAGAAAATCTTAGGTACATTTTTAGGAACACTTCCAGAGGCTACAACAACACTAGCTTTCTCAATTAAGTCTATATATTTATCTAAGAAATTTTGTTGTTCAATTTCACTTACTTCTGGTCCTGGTTCGAGTATTTCTGTCTGAACATTATCATCAGTAATAAATGCTAAACAAGATCTAGTTTCTCCACTTATTTTTACAAAATCTTGCTTTATCCCGTATTTCTTAAGACTTTCTTCTATAAACTCACCAGATTTACCTCCAAGTAAACCTGTTGCTATACAATCTTCTTTTAAGATAGTTGCTACATTAGCTACATGTAAGCCCTTTCCTCCTGGTGTATTTTCTACATACCTTGCCCTCATTACTTGTCCTTTTTTTATATCATCTATTTCATATCTCTTATCTACAGAGGCATTAAGGTTTATAACTAATATCATCTTTTTTCTCCTCCATCTTGTATTAATTTTCTATCTCTTATAAAACAGAAATTAATATCTATTTGCGCTACCACAAACTTCAATCTTATGCTTCACTATCTTTTTCATAGCTTCTTTACCTGGAGTCATATATTTTCTTGGATCACTTTCCTCTGGGTGTACCTCAAAAAACTCTTTCACAGCACTTGAAAATGGAATCTTTAAGTCTGTAGCAACATTTACTTTACATATTCCAAGTGAAATGGCTCTTTTAACAAGCTCGTCCGGTACATCAGATGCTCCATGAAGTACTAGCGGAATATTTACTTTATTTCTAATTTCCTTTAATCTTTCGAAATCAAGTTTTGCTTCTCCTTTGTATAATCCATGCGCTGTACCTATTGCAACAGCCAAAGAATCTACGCCAGTTCTTTCTACGAACTCTGCTGCATCATCAGGATTTGTATACATCGTATCTTTCTCATCTACGACTAAATCATCTTCTCTTCCACCTAGTTTTCCTAGTTCAGCTTCAACAGTTGTATCAAATTTATGAGCATAATCTACTACCTCTTTTACAATTGCAATATTTTCTTCAAATTCATGTTTTGAAGCATCAATCATACATGATCTAAAACCAATATCTATATCTTTTTTGATTTCATTAACATCTTCAAAATGATCCAAATGAATAGCTATTGGAATGTCATATTTCCCTGCTGCAACTTCTGCCATCGCTTTTATATAATCTGGCCCTGCATAATCTGTAATTGTTGAAGGTGTTCCAGCTATAATTACAGGAGATCTCATTTCGTGTGCTGTTTCTACTACAACTTGTAGCGTCTCTAAATTATGAATATTAAAAGCAGGTACTGCATACCCATCCTTTTGTGCTTTTTTTAACATTTCTCTAGTTGATAATATCATTTTTACTCCTCCTCTTAATTTGAATATGTACAATTTTTTATATTAATATTTCTAATTTACATTTAAAGATTACATAATGGCTTTAAATTTCTAAGCGTTTTTTCTTATTTAACTTTATAAAAGCGAAACGTTTAGCTTTAATGGTAAATTATATGTTTTTTTCATTATATATCAAAAACTTATTGCTTTCAAGTATAATTTAATATCTTTCCTAAATATTAAAAATGTATTTTTTATGTCTAAATTTACCTTTCTTGCAATAAAATTATGATTATTAAATACATCTTTCTATTTCTAAATTTTTAAACTAAATCTATCCAATTGCTCTTTTAATAGTTGTGATTGAGATGCTAACTCTTGGATTTCTGCTGCAACTTTTTGAGATGTATTTGAATTCATCTGAGCCACAGTAGATATTCTATCTAACCCACTAGTAATTTCACTTATTTCTAAGGTTTGATTCTCAGAAGATATTGAAATTTCTTTAACTAAATTAGTTGTTTGTTCAATATTTGTGACTATATTTTTTAATGATTCAACGGTTTCTTGTGCTAAATTAGTTTCTTCATCCACAGCCTTTATGGATTTTCTAATTATTTGTGTTGTATTTTTAACTGCTTCTGAAGATTTTTCTGCTAATATCTTAACTTCATTTGCAACAACCGCAAAACCTTTACCTGCTTCACCTGCTCTTGCGGCTTCTATCGCGGCATTTAATGCAAGAAGATTTGTTTGTTTTGAAATATCCTCAATAGTATTTATTATATTAGCTATTTCTCTAGATGATTCATTCACTTCTTCCATTGACCTCATTAGTATATTCATTCTCTTACTACCTTCAGCCACTATCTCTTTAGTCGTACTAGAAAAATTATTTGCTTGCTCTGCATTTTGTTCATTTTTTCTTGCTTTATTTAATATTTCATTAAAGCTAAAAGCTAATTTTTCTATAACATTGGCTTGTTCTATAGAACCTTCTGAAAGAGTTTGAGTCGTTAATGCAATGCTCATAGAAGTACTTGCAACCAAATTGACAGCAGTGTTGATATTATTAAAAATATCATTTAACTTGTAAATAATTTTTTCTAATGAATCTCTCATTGGTATAAAATCACCTTTATATTCCATTTCAATATCAATATCTAATTTTCCATCTGATATATTTTCTAAAATCGAAGATAAATCTATTATATATGATTTTAGTGTTTTCACAGTTTCATTTAAATTTTTAACCATAATTCCAAGTTCATCTTCTGACACAAAAGTATCATCATCTTTCAGATTTCCTTGAGATATATCCGCGGATATCTTCATAACATGATATATACCTTTAATTATAATTTCTTGCATTATTTTAGCTACTAAAATTGCTGTTCCAAGTATGAATATTATCATTAATATATCTATTATGAAAACCACATTTTTATATTGGTTCGTTTGACTAACAAATTCGCTTGCTGTTTCCTCTGAAATCTTTGAAATATTAGTTAAGCAATCTAAAGCACCATCAATATTTTGCTTGTATGTACCTTTCATCATGCTTATTGCCTGATTATTGTTTTTTTCTAGAAGAGCTTCACTTATCTTATCCCTATATGCTTGTGAGGCACTCATATATACTTCAAATGAATCTATTAACTTCTTTTGCTCAGAAAACAAATTTCTGAGACTCTCTACTTTTTCCTCAATTTTTTCAGCTTCATAATTGGCATTTGCAACATTATCTTTTATCTTTTGCGGATCTGTTTCTAACATAGCCTCATACATATTTTTATCCATCATCATAAAGTCATTTCTCATATCCCATATCATGTTAGTGACATTATAAGGTCCATTATATAAAGTGTTAGTTTTATTTGCTACACTTCTCAAACTTATCAATGTTGTGATGACGCAAAGAATTGTTAGTGCAATAATCAATGAGAATCCTATCCCTATTTTTCTTTTAATAGGGTAATTCTCTAATTTTGATTTAAATATCTTATACATTTGAATCAACGCTCCTCACAATAAGTTAAAATTGTTATCGGTGATAACATTATAATTTATCAGTGATTTCCTAAAAAACAGTTTTAATGCAAGGTTATTCTTATAAATTTAAAATTCATATTTATTTGATTTAGATGCGAATAGTAAATTTATAGTCTGTGAGCACTTGAAGTTTGATAAAACTTTGCGTTTATATCTTTATTATAATGAGTTACTCACAGACTATTTTAAATATCTTTTTTGTATTTCACTAAAGCAGATTTCAAAATATTTTTATTAATTTCGCTGCAATGACTTCTAAAATATATTTTATTTACCGATTTTATACTACTTTAATGGATATAAAACTTTTTGTGATTCATCATCATTAAAGTTTTCTGGTGTTACAATTACACAACCTGTGTCAACATTCTTTTCAATTTTTTCTCCATTTAAGCTTTTCATAATATTTTCTACGGCATCATATCCCATTGTATATGGTTTTTGAACGGCTGTAGCTTTTATAGTCTTATCTTGTAATAAAGGAATAACATCATCTGATGAATCAAATCCAACTACAATAGCTTTTGAATTTGTTTCTTTAACTCCTCTTGCAACACCAACTAATGATTGTTCATTAGCTCCATAGATTGCTGTTATATCTGGATGTGCTGTCACTATATCTTGAGTAAGTGTCAATGCTTTAGCCTTATCACTATCGCAATATACTGTTTGAACAATTTCCATACCTGAGAATTCACTAATAGCTTTTTTAAATCCTTTTTCTCTTGCTATTGCTGACCCAGCTCCAGGACTAAAACTTACTATTGCAACTTTTCCTTTTCCGCCAGTTAATTCTCCAAGTTTTTTACCAACTTGATAAGAAGCTTGTTCGTTATCTGTTGTTGCATATGATAAGTAATCTTGAACATCACATGCTGAATCTATTAAAGCTAATGGAATTTTAGCATCTATTAATTTTTGTGCTGCTGGTGCTACTGCCTTTGAATCTGAAGCTGCCAATACAACTCCATCTGGTTTTTGGCTTACTGCATTTTCAACAAGAGTAACTTGTCCATTAATATCAGATTCCCCACCTGGTGCTCCAACAAAATCTATGCTAGCTCCATATTTTTTAGCTGCCTCTTCTGCTCCTTTTTTAACCGTTTGCCAATATGGTGATTCTACAGTCTTAACTACTACTGTTATTTTCTTATTTCCCCCATTACTACTTCCACCATTACTTGCTTGATTTGATGATGTACCTCTTCCACACCCCATTACAGCAACACTTGAAACCATTGCTAATGCAAGAATTAAAGCTAATTTTTTCGTTCTTAATTTCATAATAATTCTCCCTCGTATAATAAATTTTGTAGTTAGTTTTTAATCAATTTCCAGTATCTTAACTAACTACAAACTCCTAAAGATAACTGGAAATTATAAGAACAGTATAGAATTGCTTCTAACCGTCAATATTTATAATGAAGAATTGGCGTAGGGCTATTCGGTTTCTCCTTGTTGGCCACCTCGGTGGTACTTCTTATAAAGAGTGTTTCCCTACTTGTATTGTTAACTTCTAACCCAGTCGTTGTTCGGGTTATTAATCGATTAGCGTAGCAACTAATCCCAAAAGATTAATAGCTTAGTTCTTATTAGTGCGAGGGTGTTGATGCATTACAAATTAGGGGTAATCCTATGCCAGTTCTTTTTTCTATTTTAAATGAAAGGTGGTGATACCATGAATAACGCTTTAACAACTACCTTATTCATTGGTATAGATGTTAGTTCAAAATCCAATTATGTCTTTGCTTTAGATTTCTTTGGTAAAAAACTATTATCATTTCAAGTAAATAACAACCTTCCAGGTTCGGAAGAAATAGTCTCTACTATTTTATCTTGCCTTAAAGAAAACAACCTAACACACCTAACAATAGCTATGGAATCAACCTCATTTTATAGCTGGCATTTAGCCAATACATTAGCTACTCACGAGGCTTTGGTATGGTTTAAACCTAAAGTTCACTGCATGAACCCAAGAGTGATTTGTGCATATAAGAAATCTTTTATTGATATGGATAAGACCGATCCAAAGGATGCATTTGTTATCGCTGACTTTGCAAGAGTTGGTAAAATAACTACTGCTCCATGGAATGGTGCTCAATATATAGCATTACAAAGACTTACTAGATGCAGACTTCATCTTATGGAAAATATAAGCCGTGAAAAGTCTTATATTTTATCAAATATCTTTTTAAAATTTAGTGAGCTAGCTGTACTTGATAAAAGTGAAAATCCTTTTTCAAATACATTTGGAGCTACATCATTAGCTGTTTTAACAGAATACATGTCTACCGAAGAGCTTGCTAATGCAAGTATCGAAGATTTAGTTGCATTTTTAGTTGAGAAAAGTAAAAACAGATTCTCAAATCCAGAAGCTACTGCCAAGTTGCTTCAAAAAGCTGCTAGAGATTCTTATCGGTTAGACAAAGCTTTGTATGATCCTTTAAATGCGACTATTGCAGCTTCTCTAAACTGTATTAAAGCTTTAGAGAAAGAGGTTAAAGGATTAGATAAAGCTATTGAAAAAGCTATTAAAAGAATCGATAATCATGAATTTCAATGCCTATTATCAATTCCAGGCATTGGTCCTGTATTGACAGCTGGAATAATATCCGAAATTGGTGATATAGCCAAATTTAATAATCAAGGTTGCGTAGCTAAATATGCTGGTTTAACTTGGAGAAAGAAACAATCAGGCAATTTTACTGCTGACAATACCTTTCTAACTAAAACGGGTAATAAATATTTAAGATACTATTTATTAGAAGCTGCCGCTAGCGTCGTTAGACATAGTGATGAATACCGTGATTATTATCATAAAAAATATGATGAAGCCTTAGTACATAAACACAAAAGAGCACTTGCACTAACTGGACGTAAACTTGTAAGATTGATTTTTGCTTTGCTACACAATAATCAACTTTATACCTCTAAAGAGGTAGTTGGAAAAGCTATAATTTAATATGATGTTGTGTGCAGCCTTATAATTACCAGTTAAATTTTGGAAATTAAAAAAGGCTTATTAAGTGATTTCTTTTTTTCATAAGACAAACTAACAAATTCCCAATTTTATTAAAATTTTATCTTGACATACTACCAGTCGTCTTCATTCTTCTTAATTTGTTCAGTTACTTAAAATATAGTGTTCAGTATTTTTATATTTATAAAATTTTATTTATCTTGATATAATAATGCTTTAGTAAATACTTCCTCGTATCATTTTCTGTTTCATTATTACATCAGTCATATAATAAAATTTCAATAATATCGTTTACTTCTCTTACATTATTTTGGCTGTTTTCTTTCTTCTATAAGTATCTAATGCAACAGCAAATATAATTACAAGACCAATTGCTACTTGTTGCCAGAATGCACTAACGCTTAATAGATTTAAGCCATTTCTTAAAACTCCTATTACAAAAGCTCCAATTATTGTTTCTCTTATTTTACCTACACCACCTAAAGGGCTACATCCACCAACTATTGCTGCTGATATTCCATCCATTTCATAGCTAAGTCCAGCAGTAGCTTGAGCTGATACTAATCTAGATGCTAATATTATTCCTGCGGCAGCTGCTAATAATCCTGAAATCATATAAACGCCGATTTTAGTTCTATCAACATTAATTCCTGAAAGTTGTGCTGCATCTTCGTTACTTCCTAAACAATATACATATCTTCCAAAAGTAGTTTTTCTTAAAATAAATCCAAATATAAATGCTAGAGCAAACATAATAAGTACTGCTACTGGTATTCCAAGCACTTTACCTCCACCAATTACATAAAAGCTTTCTGGTAATCCTGATACAGGTAGAGCGCCTGTGATAATATACGCTGCACCTCTTGCAATACTCATCATTCCTAATGTTGCTATAAATGGTGCAATTTCAAGCTTTGTTATTGCTAATCCTGTTAATAATCCACATAGAGTTCCTACTGCAAGACCTGCTAGTATAGAAATTGGTACTGGAACTCCATAAACCATAAGTTTACCAGAAACAACACCTGAAACCGCTAGTACTGATCCAACAGATAAATCTATTCCTGAGGTTATAATCGCATATGTTTCTGCTATTGCTAAAACACCTATTACTGATGTCTGCAATGCTATTGTAAGTAAATTATTAACAGTCAAAAAATTTTCACTTAATATTGTGAATACTATTCCCATTAATAAGAGTCCGATAAGAATCCCTGAATTTTTTATTAAATATTTTAAATCTACAGTTTTTTCTTTTGAATTTACAACTACTTTTTCCATCTCCATACCTCCAAAACTTTAACTTATTGCATAAGAAAGTATATTTTCTTCTGAATAATCTTTTTTCTCTAACTCTCCTGCAACACTTCCTTCTCTGAAAATAATAACTCTATCGCTAACCCCAATAATTTCTGGTAGTTCTGATGATATCATTATTACACCTATTCCGCCTTCTACAAGCCTTTGCATCAATTCATACACTTCGTATTTTGCACCAACGTCTATTCCTCTAGTTGGCTCGTCGAATATTAATATTTTAGGATTTCTACTTAGCCATTTTCCTATTATTATTTTTTGTTGATTACCTCCACTTAAATTTTTAGCCAATTGATTCATACTTGGTGTTTTTATTCTAAGACCTTTTATATAAGATTCAGCATTTTCTTTAGCTTTTTTATCGTTTACAACTTTGAATTTGCTAATTTTCTCTAGATTAGATAAATTGATATTATATTCTACTGATTGGCCTAAAGCTAGTCCATCTTTTTTTCTATCCTCTGTTAGGTATGCTATTCCTTGGCTCATAGCATCATGTGTTGATCTTACCTTTATATCTTTTCCTTCTATTTTAAATTCTACAATCTCAGCTTTATCTGCTCCAAATAAAATTCTCGCTAACTCTGTTCTTCCAGAGCCCATTAAACCATAGAACCCTAAAATTTCATTTTTGTATAAGTTTACATTTTCAATATCAAGCTTCTTTCCTTGTTTAACTTTTTTAATTTCTAAGATTACTTCTTTTTTATCAGAAACCTCATATTTAGCTGTAGGAAATTTATTACTCATATCACGTCCAACCATTGATGCTATCATATCTTTCATCGTTATGTCTTTGTAAGCACAGGTCTTTATAAAATTTCCATCTCTCAATATAGTTACAGTATCACATATTCTTTCAAGTTCCTCTAATCTATGTGATATATATATAATTCCTACACCTTTTTCTTTAAGTTCTTCTATTACTCTAAATAAGTTTTCTGTTTCGCTTTCTGTCAATGCAGCTGTGGGTTCATCCATAACTAGAATCTTACAATTTACTAGTAGCGATTTTGCTATTTCAACCATTTGCTGCTCAGCCACACTTAGATTTGAAACCTTTTCATCTGGGTTGATTTTAAGATTTAAACTATCTAGTAATTCTATAGCTCTTTCTCTTTGACTTTTATCATCAATTATAAATTTAAAACTTTTATTCATTTTCTCACGTTTAATAAATAAATTTTCCGCGACAGTTAGATCCTTAAATAGATTGAATTCTTGGTACACTATACTTACACCCAGTTTTAAGGATATATCAGGATTTAAATCTTGTATTTCTTGGCCCTCTATAAATACCTTTCCAGCATCTTTTTGATGAACCCCTGCTAATATTTTCATTAATGTTGACTTTCCTGCTCCATTTTCTCCAACTAAAGCATTAAGTTCTCCTTTTTTTAATAATAAATTAACTCCTGATAAAGCTTTAACTCCTGGAAATGATTTTTCTATATTTTCCATTCTTAATAATTCATCCATTTTATACTTCACCACTTCCTATTATTTTTCTCGCTAAACGTTTAGCTTTTTTTATTTAATTAACATCTAACCGTTATTTATATAATGATATCACATTATGGTATCATTTACAATATGTAATTACACAATATTATAGAAATTTTCACCTCCAGTTTTTATTTACATACATTGTAAATAGCGGAGTTAATATTATAGTAATTATTACTGCAGCAGCGATTTGAGTAGTTGCAGATTCAACATAAATCTGAAATCTATTATCTAGTAACGCTAATGCCGAAGGCGTTGCTATAGCATTACCTGCAACACTAGATAGCGCAGCCCCTGCATATCCTGGTCTTTTATTTATGACCTTATCTATCACCACCAAAGGTATTCCCGTTCCTATAAGAACAATTAGTCCAAGTAAAAGTCCACCTAATCCAGCTTTTACAACGTTTTGTAAGTTTATAGAAGCGCCTATGCAAAAGCCCATTAATGGAATTATCATAGTTACTCCTGATTTAAAAAACTCTCCTATCTCTTCATCTATATTTCCAATTAACATTCCAACTAAAAATGGTCCCATTACACTAATAAAACTAATTATCGATATATTAGCCTTGCCACCTATACCTAAAATTATAAGGGTAAAAAAAGCACCTGTATTAAAATTTAGTATATTCTGAGCGGCTAAATCTTTTTCATCACCATACTCACTTACTAGAGTTAAATACAAATTATTATTGCTATTAGTAGCAGCTCCAACAATTGCAATTGTGGATATACCTAAAATACCATCAAATCCAAAATATGCATTTAATGTAATTCCAATAATAGCTCCAGATAAAACTTTGACGGCTAACAATACGGATCCTCTTTTAAAACATTCTTTGATATCTCTAATTTTAAAATTTGTTCCTAAGCAAAATAAGCATATTCCTATTATCGTGGCAGATCCTTGTGCTGAAAATAAAGCGGTTGTAAACGATCCTATTTTCATTACATCTGGTATAAAAGTGTTTATTACAGCAGCTAATATTAATGGAACCATCATTAATCCACCAGGCACTCTTTTTATAGTTTTTAAAATTCGCAAAATATTCACCTCTGTTTGCTATATACTTTTTTCAGTTATATTTTTCTGGTCATTTTAGTCTTACTTTATATAATTTGCATAGATCTAGTGAAATTTTTATAGCATATACTCATGGGTAAATTTCTATCAGCTTAAAAACACAAGTGCCTGATATATTATTATAAATTCTTAAAGAGTTGTTATTGTCCCATCAAGATCCCATAGGTCTTCCCAACCTTTAGCACCTTCCCATAAGAATACTTGTCCTTTAATTAGACGACAATTCTTATCAGCCTCTTCAAGCTCTTTCATTTCTTCATCAGTTAAAGGATCTTCAATTGCACTTAAAAGATTACTATAGTATTCATTTTCATGAATTGAAAATGGAATTGGTGTATGTCCATGTTGAACTCCCCATTTAACACAAATTACTGCTGGGTGAACATTGTGCGCTTTTGCAATTTTAACTACTGTAGGTTCTTCAATATCTGCAATATCATCATCAGTTTTATCTCTATCTGGACGAGTTGGTGATCCGATTGGGCAGAATCCAATTACTTCTATACCATTATCTTTACAGAATTTATATAATTCTGGTTGTTGGAAACATGGGTGCAATTCCATTTCATTAACAGCTGGCTTAATCTTAGCATCTCTTAATATTAATTTTAATTTAGGAATTGTTACACTAGATGTTCCTATATGTTTTACTAGTCCCATTTCAACTAATTGTTCCATTTGTCTCCATGTCTTCATGAAATCTTCATGTATATATGGTTTTGCATTTGGATCACGAGAATCTACTGATACTCCTTTAGCATGGAAGTTAGGGAATGGCCAATGTACAAAATAACAATCTAAGTAATCTAATTGAAGATCTTTTAATGTTTGCTTGCAAGATTCTATAACATTATCATGTTGATCATTCCAAACTTTTGATGTTATAAATAATTCTTCTCTTTTGATTCCACTTGCTAATATTTCCTTATAAACTTCGCCAATCAAATCTTCATTTCCATAAACACTAGCTCCATCAAAAAGCCTAAATCCTAATTTAGCTGCTCCTTTTACTGCATTTGCAATATCTTCAGCTGAAAAACGATCTGAACCGAAAGTTCCCATTCCTATTCCAGGCATTTTAGCCCCTGTATATAATGTTCTTTGTGGTACTTTATTTGGGTCTATAGGTGTAAAATTCATATTTATCTCTCCTCTTTAATTTATTTCTTATAGTTTATTTTTTATAAATTCCTTTAATATGATTTATCTTAAAATAGCTATTAATCAGCTATTAATTAAGCTTGTCTATTCTTATATAATTAACTTTTAAATCTCAAACAATACTTTTGTAGCACAAGCTTCTCTGTCTCTCATTATTTCAAATGGTGCTAACCCATCTTCTAATTTATATACATTTGTAATCATTGATTTTAAATCTATTTTCTTTTCTTTAATATATTCAACTGCTGTAGTCCACTCATATCCTGGATAAGGTGCACTATAAGACATCCATGAACCTGTTATATTTAATTCTCCTCTTAAAATCTTTTCAAAAGTCTCTGGTTTAAGTGTTAAATCTCTAGTTGCAGTTCCTATATATACAACAGATCCACATTTTTTTACTATTTCTAAACATTGGGCTTGAGCTATAGGTGATCCTGAATTTTCAACTACTACTTCTGGCTTACCATGTTCAGTTAAATACTCATTTAAATCCACCTTCATTGAATTTATTACATCATCAGCACCTAATTTTTTTGCCAATTCTAATTTTTTATCAACAACATCTACCATATAAACTTTGCCCGCACCTACTGCCTTCAAACACTGAAGTGCTAAAAGACCTATAGTTCCTGCACCGAAGACTAAAGCTGTTGCTCCTGCTTTAATATTAATTCTTTGAATACCATGTAGTGCTACTGTTAATGGCTCAATCATAGCTCCTTCTTTATAATCAACTTCATCTGGTAATTTAACTACATTTTGAGATTTAACTGCTACATACTCTGCCATAGCTCCATTTTGCCTAGAACCTATAAATCCATAATCACTACACATTGCGGGTCTGCCTTGCTGACAAGCTTCACATTTTCCACATGGTAGTAATGCTCCTGCTGTAACCCTATCGCCAACCTTAACATTCTTTACATTCTCTCCTACTTCAACTATCTGTCCAGAGAATTCGTGTCCTACCACTATAGGAAATGAATGTACACCTCCATCTAAAGCTCTTGGAAGATCAGATCCACAAATTCCACAATACTTAACTTTTATTAATACTTCGTCATCCTTATATTTAGGTATTTCTAAATCTTGCAATTCTACCTTTGAAATACCAGTTATAACTAACGCTTTCATTTCTACACCTCGCTTTTTTTGAATGTGTCTTTCAAATTTTCATATATTTCTAAATATATAGGATAATATCTCTTATATATTTCATGAGCCTTCATATCAGGTTCATGTACTCTAGTGATTTTTATAGTTCTTTGAACTGCTTCCCTATAATCCTTATAAAGACCAGTACCAACTCCAGCTAATAATGCTGCTCCTAAGGTAGTCGCTGTATCTGAAGTTGGAACTTTAATTCGTTTTCCTGTCACATCACTTTTTATTTGAGTCCAAGTTAAACTATTAGCAGCTCCACCGATAGCAATCAGTTCCTCAACATCAACATTTACCTCTTTTGCAGTTTGTAAATTATGCTCTAATGAATATGCTGTTCCTTCTAATATAGATCGTACTATGTGGCCTTTTGTCTTATCATATCCTAGTCCATAGAACACTCCTTTAGCATGTTTATCCCATATAGGTGATCTCTCACCTGCCATGTACGGTAAATATATCACCCCATCTGCTCCAATATTTACACCCTTTGCTTTATTTACTAATGCATCAAATGAATTTTCTCCAGTTTGTTCTTCCATATACCTTTCGTATTCTCCAAATTCATTTCTGAACCACTTAAGACTTCCCCCACCAACTGTTCCTCCTTGGAGCAGCCATGCATTAGGAATTACATGAAATCCTAATATCAATTTTTTATGGCCAATGGGCTTATCTAAACAAATACTCATACCTCCAGCTTGTCCACCTTGTTCCTGCGTTTGTCCAAACTCAATAACTCCAGCTCCTAAAGTTCCGCAGGCCGCATCTAATCCACCAGCTACTACTGGTGTTCCAATTGCTAACCCAGTTTGCTTTGCTGCAATATCGTTTACAGTTCCAACAACTTGATCACAAGGAACTATGTCTGGTAACTTTTCCATAGGTATTCCTAGTTCTTCACATAGTTCAGCATCATATTTTCCTGTCTTCATGTCAAAGCAATGAAGCCCATATCCTTGTGATAAATCTTGTGTCATAGCACCTGTTAATTTGAATGCTATGTAACTATTACTTTGAAGGAATTTATAAGCTTTACTGAATACATCAGGCTTATTTTCTTTAAGCCATAAAATCTTAGGAGTTGTGTATGTGGCATCAAATGAATTACCACTAACTTCGAATATTTTGTCCTCTCCTATTTTTTTTATAACTTCCTCACATTGTTTTGTAGATCTTCTATCCATCCAAATCATTGCATTATGAAGAGGTTTACCTTCTGCATCTACAGGCAGTGCAGCCCAGCCTTGTCCATCTATTCCAATACCCTTTATTTGTTCTGGATTAATATGACTCTGTTCAATGCATTCCTTTGTTGCTTCACACACAGCATTCCACCATTCTTCAGCATCTTGCTCTACAAAGTCCTTTTCTGGATAATACACTGAATATGCCTTATTAGATTGTGATACTACATGTCCATCTAAATCAAATATTGCAACCTTACAAGCTGACGTTCCAATATCTATTCCTAATAACAACTTTTCCATTGTTTCACCTCTTTATAGATTAATATTTCTAATTCTATTAACTTTACTCAGTTACAACGCCTTTTTTAATTAAAATATTTGCATATAAAGCTGATTCGCCAGTAACTACAACAGCATATGCTTTTTTAGATCTTTCATAAAAGTCCCATTTATCCATATATTCAAAATCTGTAAAATCATCATGACTATTCTTAACTATTTTTCTATATTCCTCCCAAATTGTAGGAACTATAGGATCACCTTTTACAACTTCCATCAGTGCCACTGGCTTTTCAACATAAGTATCAAGAGGGAATAATTTTAATATAGCCTCCAGAACTTCTGGAACATTGTGTCCATCTAATCTAACTAACCTTTGAGAATATGTTCCAGCTGGAAAATTTCCGTCAGAAATCACAATTTCATCTGTATGACCCATTTCCATTAAAATTTTCAAAAGCTCTGGTGATAATATTTTCGAAATTCCTTTTAACATATTAGCTCCTCCTAATTGTTTCACCTATTAACTTTATATCATAGCGAAACGTTTTGTTTTTTTATTTAAAAATCATGTGTAATTTCTTACACACGTATTTTCACTTAACTTTTCCAATAGATTTTGTAACAATTAAATCTGATTTCAGTCTATTTATTGATGGGAAATTGCTATTATCCCCACTCATTCTTTTAAGCAATAATTTTGCTGTAGTTTCACCTATCTTTTCCATAGGTTGAACTACTACTGATAGCGGCGGATTCAATACCCTTATTAATTCCATATTATCGAAACCTATTATCGATAAATCATCAGGTATATTAATCCCCATCTCATTTATTGCCATTACTGCACCTAATGTCATTTCATAATTAGTTACATAAACGGCAGTTGGCGGATCATCCATGCTCAACAATTCCTTGAAAAGAGCATATCCACTATCCATTCTGTAATCTCCGTATTTTATTAAATTCGAATCAATTTTAAATGAATAATCTTCATGCACTCTATAATAACCTTTTAATCTTTGCTCAGCAGTATACATTTCTTGAGGTCCTACAATTACACCTACTCTTTTATGTCCCTTGGTAAATAAAGTTTCTACTGCATTATATGATGAATTTAAATTATCCCCAAGTACTACATCACATTCTATGTCTTTTAAAAGTCTATCAATAAGTATTACTGGTATTCCACTTTCTAATATATCACGTAACTCGTTTACTTCTTTCCCTGATGGTACTAAAACTATTGCATCTACTGATTTATTGACTAAGAATTCTAATTTCTTCTTTTCTAAGTCATAATCTTGCTTATAATCACATATTATAGTTCCGTAACCATCTTTCAAAAGAACATCTTCTATTTTTGAAACAATTGATGTAAAAAACAGATTATTTAAATCTGGTAGAGCTATCCCTACTGTTCTAGTTTTATTAGTCTTTAATCCTCTTGCCATTTCATTAACTGTAAAATTTAATTCTTCAATGGCAGCTTGAATTATTTCTCTATTTTTATCTAAAACATTTCCACCATTTATGTATTTAGATATAGTTGCTATTGATAAGCCTGTTTTTCGAGCTACATCTTTAATTGTCGCACTTATTATAACCACCTCCCTAAGTGAAACGTTTAGCTTAATTCAATATTATATCTTTCTATTTTATTTGTCAATAGATAATGTCTAATTTTACTAAATAAATTAGTACTAATTTATTTTCTTATATCATTAATTACAAATATCTAAGCCAGTGTTTAGATTGAGGAATGCACTTCAACCTACTATATCACTTTAGAGTTTCTATATTTCATTTTATTATCATTTAAATTACTGCCTAGTACTTGCCTTTTTAGCATTCCTCTTTTTGATTCATTCTATTTTTTATTGTACTATTTCTATTTTCTTAACTCCTCATTAAATAATTAAAATATTAGTCATCTAAATAGGATAATACGTTTAGCTCTGTATTAATGTTTAATGTTCTTACTTATAATCTCCATAAAAGTTTCAGGAGGAACGACTCTTACGCTTTTGTTTTCTTTTAGCATGTTTGTAACTTTCTCTACATTACTTGTCTCTTTTGTCCATACATGAACATAGACAAAGGTGTATGCTTCTGGATTATGGACATTTGTTTGACCTAAGCTGACCCTGTCATTTATCTTTTTTACTAGCTCTTCTTCGTCTTCAAGTGAATTCCAAAGTAGATCTCTGCAAGACACTAAAGGTTTATTATTAGACCATAAAATTTCTCCTTTATAATTATCGTGCCTATGATAATCAAGATAAAATAAACCTTTGATATTTGATTTTTTAGTAAACTCATTCCAAAGCTCAATATCATGAAACGCAGAATCATCTATTATTGATACATAATTTTCATTTACTCTTTTCATATAATTATTTAATAAGTCAACATATGAACTTAATTTATTACGTGGGAATTTGCTTGGATATATGTATCCATTTCCAGATGGAGCCACAATAAAATTATTCCTTGGATTTTCATTGCTTACGCTTTTATAATATAAATCAAATACAGTAGGACTTAAATAATATAACGCTGGAGTCATAGACCAACCTAAAGAAAGTTTGTCTCTATTTTCATAACCAAACCACTTAGGCGAACCATAATTAGTTCCAAGGTTCCACTGCTGATTATCTCCATCTGACATTATAAAAGTAACATAGTGAACATTTTCTTCTTTAGGAACTTTTAATGAAGAGTTTTTATTAATATGAGGTTCTTTGAAAGCACTTAATGTAGTTAAATTATAGGACCAATCTGCTGCAACCATGCTTACACCATATTTTGAAGCTGTACTCACGTTAATAAACTCATCTGGACCCCAGCCCAAACATGTAGCGTTATTATCCATAGACGAAAACACCTTATCTCTAAGAGCTGTTTTATCTACACTTCCTTCGTAAAATATTAAGGATTTAGTCATTATGGCATAATCTCTTAATGCATCAATTCTATCAGGGGAAAGTTCCATTACCATAGAATGATTTAGCCCTTTATTCCACAAATTATCATAGGCCCAATTTTCATCTGTATTTCTACAATCTCCTTTATTTTCTATACCAAGCTCCTTTATTTTAGGTTCCAGCTTTTCATCAATAACTATAGCGTTTTTAAGGCCTGCTAAGGAACAAGCATTATTTATTGAAGGATCTTTAGTTTCACCATTATAAAGCACGTACCCTTTTATATAGTCTTTATATATTTTTATTAGCTCCCAAGGATCTGATATCATTTCATAAGGTACATTATGATTACTTTTTAAATCTTCCAACCATATTTTATAATCAGGCTGAGAAGAATTAAGTGTATATATTTGAAAAGAACAATGATTATTAACTAGCCCCTGAAGGCTAGTTGTCATTGTTCTTTCACCAGGTGTCATAGAATCTAAAGAAATCGCATATAAAGATTTAGGAATTATATTATTTTTCATATGAACAGAATTTACATTTGATACCTTGATAGCATTAGATTTATCTGTTTCATCTATACTCGAAGCTTTACTATTCCACTCACTCCATTTAGTATTAAATGAATCTCCGTTAGCTTTGCAATAATCATAAAATTTATTTAAGAATCCCATTCTTTCATTATTATAAAAAGACTTCAATGTAGTATCCTCAAAATTTGCTAATGCCAATTGTCTTTTAATTATACCATCAGCATTGACATCCTTATAATTATTAATCATGTCGTACATTATCATGAAAGTAGATGTTCTTCCTATACCCTCTTTGCAATGAAAGTGAAGCCAAGAATCTTTTGGTTTATTTTTTATGAATTCCATAAAATAATCAACCATATCATCAGTAGGTATTCCACCATCTCTAACTGTTACTCTTTCATATCCTAAATTTTTTGATTTAGTAAGTTCTTCTTCGCTTTGAACTGTTTTAACATCCATGGTTTGTTTAGAATTATTATAAAAAGTTATAGGTTCATTTAACTTGATACTTTTTAAATCCTCTTTTTCTTTAGCTATAACTTGATCTCTTGTAAGTCCTACATTAGCATTATTCTTTGCATCTGCCCAGCTAACTGAGAACCCATTTATGAATCCGTGACACTCTTGCCTTAAATCTATTACTGTCGTAGGGAGAGAAGTATCAATTGCCTTTATTAAAAGATCTATATTATTCCCTGAAAATTGTTGACTGCCAGAAATATTCAGCTTATCTAACCCCTTAAGATCTAAATCTTTATTGTCCTTTACAACTGCTAAATCAGTAGTTTTTCGGAAATGCTTTGGTAAAACACTATTATAATTAACTGAATCCAAAATTAGATGTACTCCATTATCCTTATCCGACGGTACCTCAGCTATTGCATTGTTATTCACAGCAAATGAGAAAATACTGACTATCAGCAGCATTAAAATTGTAATCCTTTTAAAATTTCTCTTCATGTTGTTCCTCCTATATTGTAGATAATCATTAGTTATAATGATAGTATCCTATAGGAGAATACTTTTTATTCAAAATAATAATTTAAAATTATATAAATTCAAAATGTAATATACTTGTTCTTTCACCTTGGTCTATACATTGATATTATACGTACTTTATTTGTATTTATCTTGAATCAATACATCACAAAGTTCGTTGTAATTTTATATACTTTTTATTCTTCCTCCAAATATAAGATATTAAATCTAAACCATTCATAGTTTCACATTAATAAATGGAACTTTACACCATGTGTAAGTATATCTATAAATTATAGACATTTTGTATAGATAAACAACTTAAGAGTTTGATTTACGTGGTAACTTACCGGAATCATAAATATTTTAATTACAAAAAACTATGAAAATATCGTTGAAGGTTCTAATCAGCATTCAGCTTATGGTTTATATTGAGTAAATATAAGTTGACATTAGTGATAAATTTCAAGTGCTAAGTTAATAAAGTATAGGAAGGATGAGGACTAGCATGTGCACAGCAATAACGCTACAATCAAAAAAGATGGAAAATTTTTTTGGAAGAACTATGGATTTTTCCTATGATATTGAGCCAGAACTTTATGTTGTACCTAAAAATTATGTATGGAATAATACTCTTAATATGAGTAAAATTTGTGATTATTATAGCTTTATGGGAATTGGACAAGAAGCAGGTGAAATGCTTGGTTTCTTTGATGGAGTAAATGAAAAAGGATTTGCGGCTGCAGCATTATATTTTGCAGGTTATGCTAAATACAAGACTCATAAGGATTCCATTAGCAAGCAAGCTGTTTCATCCTTAGATTTTCTTCATTATATTTTAGGAAGATGTGAATCAGTAAAAGATCTTAAAGAAATATTAATGGAAATAGATATTGTAGGTCTTGAAGATCCAGTAACGCAAACAGTAGCGCCTTTACATTGGATTGCTACAGATAAAAGTGGAGAATGTGTTGTAATTGAACAAACAGAAAGGGGTTTAACTTTATACAAAAATTCAATTGGAGTTATGGCCAATAGTCCTGATCTTCAGTGGCACATGACTAATTTACGAAATTACATGAATGTATCTCCAACTCAGACTAGTGATGCATGCTGGGGTAACATTCATTTAAGGCCATTTGGTCAGGCAGGAGGAACTATGCAGTTACCTGGAGGCTACACATCTCCAGAACGATTTGTAAGAACAGCATATCAAAAAACACATATTAAAGCACCTAGTGACAGCTTAGAAGCAATAAATACATGCTTTCATATTATGGAAAGTGTTTCTATTCCAAAAGGGATAGTAATAACAAATAGAGATACTTATGATTATACAAAATATACTGCCTTTGTTAATACAAATACTTGTGAATATTTCTTTAAAACTTATGATAATCCTAATATTACAAGGGCAAGCCTTTGTGATAACTATAAAAAGAATACTGAGCTAATCTCTCTAGGAAAGTTACGGCATCCAATTAAATTTGGAGAAATATAGTATTGATTCTACCATTTAAAATATATAATCTACACTTACAAAGAACACAATATCCATAGATTTGACCGTACTATAATTTTATGAAGAATAAAGAAGTTCACCATACAACAATGATGAACTTTTTTGAGTGCCTATTATACTCTACTATTAATTTATTTTTACTACCTTTAAATCTACTTATATCTCAGTCAACCTATTTCTGATAAGAAAAAGTGTATTATTTTTTTAGTTCAATTACTATATCATCTAATGCAAATTCATCGTTCTTAGGGTGATTCTCATCTACAATAGGACTTGTATCAACTGATTCTCCCTCTCCATTACCTGATTCTTGATGTACATTATTTGATAAATGCACTTTAGGAGTTATTATTAATTTAGTTGCATTTGGATTTAACTCCCCAAAATTTGACATAGATTTTCCGGCATATCTTCCTTCACTACCTTCATTTGTTGAAACACTTGTAGCTTTATAGACATTTCCTAAATCATCTTTTACTTCTTCTATAGGGATATCTACAATAAAGTATTTCTCCTGTAAATCCTTTGAAATTTCTTGAGAATAATTTAACGTAAATGTTGCTGACGTTTTAGAAATACTTTCTATATTTAATTGAACTCCATTTTTTTCAGTTGTCTTATTTACCATTTGTTTAACATTATCTAATGCTTTTAAATTAATTTTAAACTTCCAATTTCCTTTTATTTCTTTAGAATTTTCAGAGCTCATATCTCCTATATCTGTGAAATTTAATTCAAAATTTATGGCTTTTCTTTCTTCATTTATACTAATAGTTTCTTCACCTACATAAGTATTCTCAGCAACCCTTTTTACTCCAGAACTTCCTCCTGTCCCGCCATCATAATCTTTTATAGTAACTCTCGGTCCATTCATATTAAAAAATGGATTATCTCCTAAATCTTTATCACTTACTATTTCATAGGTATAAGTTAAGGTTTTTCCATCAAATATTGCTTCTTTTATTGTGACTTTAATGCCATTACTTTCTTGCGTAACTCCCATCACATCTGCATATTCCTTATATTTATCATATGCACCTGTTCTACCATTATCTATAAGCCTAAATATGTCTCCAACTATGGGAATTTCTGCTGCATAAGATGGATAGGCTACTCCCAAAGTTCCTGCACCTCCAATTAACAAACAACACAAAACTGCTGCCGCTATTCCCTTATTTCTATATGACTTATTTTTATTTATAGACTTCTTTAAATACTTTTTTACCTTTGCTTTTTCAATATCAGTCGCTTCTATCATTTCCATTTCATCTTCATCTATTTCTATATCATTTAGAATTTCATAAATATCTTTCATATTACACTACCTCCAAATTTAGCCTAAGTTTTTTCTTACCTCTATAAATTCTATTGTCTAACGCAGATCTGGTAAGTCCAAACTTTCTAGCAATATCCTCAGACTTTTCCCCTAGAAAGAACTTCATAATAAATATATCTCTATCCATAGGCTCAAGAGTGTTAATTAAGTTTATCAATTCATTTCTTTCTTCTAGCTTAATAATTTCTTCTTCCACTAATTCATTTGTGCTTATTTCCTTATCCTCTATGCTTACATTAAAATCCTTAACTTCTTTCCTGTAATAATCAATAGCTTTAAATCTTGCTATCTTAAATATCCATTTCTTGAAATCAACTTCTTCACCTGTAAACTTATCTGAATTATTCCATACTGAAAAAAACACATCATTTATACACTCCTCAATAATTCCATCCTTGTTAAGTGGCGAAAGTATTTTATATATTGTGGATTTAACTAATGCCAGATATTTATCTACTATAAACTCTATTGCATCTTCTTTCCTCTTTTTCAGTCTACTGATATAATTTTTTTCGGCACACCTCATTGAAATTTCTCCAATCCATTATTTTCGTAAAAGCTCTTACACTTTATATAACGTAAATAAAAATGTTTTCTCTCATTTTATTTTTATTTGCTTTACATATTTCTATTTTATTACTATATAAAGATTTTCACATTCATTAAATTTATTAAACCTCTTCGTATTAAATCAAATTAAGGACTCATAGTAAAACGGTGCTGCCTTCTCTGAATCTAAGAAATACTTTTTACCTAATTGACTCTCCTTTAATATATAAATTTTAGATAACGCAATTCATTTTTTCTAAAATCATTTAGTTTATAGTTCTTGCTTATCCGCTAAGACCAAATGAATTAAAGCTTTTAGAATTCATATAGATCAACTATAAAATTTTCTTTGTGTCTTTACTTCAACTGTATTGATTATTTGCTGCCCAAAAAAATTTTAGGATATTTATGTAATTCATGGAATTAATGCGTATATCATATACGAAAACAAAATGAAGGAGGTAAAAATATATGGCTGTAACTAAAACTATTGACTCTATTTCTCTTAGTATTGAAGTTCAAAAAGGATTAGATAAAACTGGCGATCCAATTTATACTAAGAAAACTTTCTCAGGCATCAAAACAGATGCAACACCAGAAAATATCTATGCTGTTGCTGATGCAATTAAAGCTGTTATAGAAGCTAATACTAGAGACTACTTTATAAATGAATCTTCTAGTTTAGCAAATGCTTAGTATCTTATTCTTTAAAAATATTGTGGAAACTCGACTCACATTCGTTCGCTGAGTGCTCACAGAGTAAGCGACCACCATCAAATCATAGATGCTCACAGAGAAAGTTCTGCACCTATAAATTAAGCAGCTATGCTGCAATTAAGAACTTTTCACTTATAGCCAAATACAAGATTTGGAGCATCACTTTTGAGATGTCTGCTTAAGTGATTCACACCGAATCATAGATTCGGGTTCTCTACTTAAGATTGGAGGAAAATTAAATGGAATATTCTTTATCTATGACTTTTTTAACTGCGGCTGGTGAAAAAAGTACTTTAAGTGTTTCTGGTGCTAAGCCAAGTCTTACAAAAGACGAGATTAATGCACTTATGGATACTGTAATTGCTAAAAATGTTTTCAAAACTAATTCTGGTGATTTAGTTAAGAAATCTGGTGCTCAAGTTACTCAAAGACAAGTTACTAAATTTGATGTAGCTTAAGTTTTAAGTAACCTAAAAAAGGAAGCTTATCTCATAGTGGATAAGCTTCCTTTTTCATTATCTTTATTATCTAATGATTTGATTATTCAAGTTAATACCTTATAAAATTCTATGCTTAAGATTTCTACGCTCCTGCTGATTCAAATTTTACCAAGATTCTATAAATGCATCTTTCTCTGGTAACACTCATTTTTACATTTTAAATAGTAAACTACCAATCTTGTCTTATCCCCTCTTCAGGTTTAATTTTTATTTTTAATATTTCAGAATATATTCTTCTCACTTTCACATAATAAAATTAAGTTTATAATTACATAATATTTTAATTTAGAAAGGTGAGTGATCTAATGAAAAAGTACCCACTGGCATTTTTATTTTTTTTACTATTAATCTTTCATATTTTTACAATCCCTGTTGGAGCTGAACCCAAAACCTTACATGAAGGATTTTATAAAGCTACAGATTTAAATTTGTCTCATGGCGTTCATACTGTACAAAATACTTCAACCAGTGATTATGCCTTTATTGCTATTTTCGATTCAAATCAAGTAACTAGGCAATATATGCGATTAGATCCTCAGTCAGACAAGTATATTTTAATACCTTTAGAATCTGAATTTGAAATAATTGTATCTAGTAAAGGTAGCATTATTATAAACTAGATAAAATGCTCAATTCATTTTCTTGTTATCTATAAAATCAAAAGGTGGTTATATTTATGAAAAAATTTATTTATGCATTAGTATTTTTCTTCTTTATTTCTTCTAATATTATAATTTCACCTTGTATGGCTGAAAGTAAAATTCTTAAGCGTGGTTTCTACAAAGTTGAAGATTTAAATTTATCTCTAGATGCTACACATACAGTTCAAAATAATTCTTTTAATGAGCGGATTTATATATTTATTTTAGATTCTACTGAAACTCCTGTTCAAGCTATTCGTATATGGCCCCAATCGCAAAAATTCAATTTATTTCCTCTCAAAGCTGGATATAAAATTATAATAACTGGCGATGGTGAACTAATCATATCATAAGAGATACTTTTATAGTGTCTCTTATGATACATTTTTTCTTAAAGTATCCTTCATTTCATTCCTCCAACACTTCCCGCAAATAAAATACTTCCCACAAATAAGTCCATCTCTAAACTCCAAAATTTCTTAATAACTTATCTAGAATCTATATTTTCTAACAAACTTCATATTAACTCACTACTTATTATTTTTAGAAAGGCACCCTCATTAATTTCTAGTTCTTTTCTTATTTTTTTTAATAATATCTATAACTACTATCAGTAAATATGTTATTAAAGACAATACTAAATAGACTATTATAGCTGGCATTATGCTGCCCATTTTATACCATTGATTAATAGGCAGTATGATTGATAGTGATAATAACAAAAATCCAATCAACATATTATTTATTGATTTGAAAGAAATAATAGTCTGAATAATAAACATTATTGGAAATAAAATATAAATTCCAATTAAAATCCACTTACTATATGGAAAATGAGAGTCTATGAATATAAATAAAAATGTTAATACACTCGGTAATATAGTTGAAAGCATTTTTTTCATAAATTATAACTCCTTTATTTATTATTCCAATATTAAAATATCTCGTGGAGTTGTATTTCTTATTGGATCAACTGAAAAATTATTTGTATGATCAAGATTACCACAATTGAAAACATCAACTAAACCTATTTGATTATTTTCATTTATATCTACACTAAGAGTATATAATTTGTCTTTAGCTATACAAGCGCTTAAAATTACTTTATTATTTAGTTTAGTGTTTTTCATAATATTTAAATCTTTTCTATTTAATTGTATTATATTTCCATCTAGTGATAAATAGAAAATATATTTATCGCTATAAAGAATTTTTTTGGTATCCATCACACCATCTCTAATATAATTTCTATATTCAATTTTATTTAAACTACCTTTTTTTGTATCGTAATATAATAAAAAATCTACTTTGTTGTCTACGCCAATAAATAAATTATTATCAACTAATGATGTATCATACACTCTCATGTTTTTCATTAATTTAATTTGATCTTTAATTTTTAATTCGTTTTTATCTATAATAAATAGAAATGTATCTCCTTCTTTATTTTTATCAAATTTATAACCTAATATATAAATATTTTGGTCATCAAAATCACCAGATAGAAGAAGAGAATCTTTTATATCTAGAAATTTCTCTTCTGAACTAGAGTTCATAAATTTAATTCTATTGTATTCCAAAGAGACATTATATAAAGTTAATTGTTCATTTCCTTTACATTTTATATAACTTCCACCTAAATCAGTTTCAGATGATTTAACAGTTCCATTCTTATCAACTTTAAATAATTTATTATCTGATGATGTTGGCAATAGTATAGTCCTGTTCTTATTACAATTTGCTATTATATCTCTTGCTGGGATTTGTATATTCCTTTTCTTATTAAAATTCTCATCTAAATATACTATTTCACTATCATTTTGAATAGAATCTGAATTTACAATACATATATTGTATGATTCTTTATTTTTTAATATTATGAAACTTGTGCTTAAAATTACAATTATAAATAAGAGACAATATATTCGTTTATTTTTTCGCATTTTTATCTCCTTATGTTAATCTCAAATTAAAATAAACTACATTCACAGTTTAAAATAAAATTACATCAATAATAGACATATTGATATTTAATTTTTTAAACTATTATGTAGCTTCATTTTAAAAATTATATATACTTGTAAATATCCAAATGTTATTAATTTCCCAAAACAAAATTCTAAAACAATTAGTAATTACTTCTCCAGTTTATATCAATTTTATCACTAACTAAATCAGTTGGTAAAACAGCATTTCCACCATCCTTATCTAAATCAATACCTTGTTCTATATATGCTCTCCAGACTAACTGCGAACAATAAAATGTATCTGTTTTCCATTTATTCAAGAAATTATAGTTGTAACTACTACCTATTTTGCTAGTTGCATAATCCACAGCTTGCTCAGGATCGGCATTTTTTACTGTAGCACATAAAGCCTTAGTATATCTAGTCTTCCAATCATTTGTATATCTACGAACTCCTCCTGATGTCATACTTTCTATCGTAAGATCTGGATTTAAGTCAACCATGCCAGCATGTCCAGTAATAGGACCATTACCAAAAACAGTAGCTGGAGTTACAAGTATATCCCCAGAACTTCCAACACTGTTTGGTGCAGCTTCTGAGTCAACACTATTAATAGTATTTATTTCTTTTGATGTTTTAGGAGTTGTTGTAACTTTAAGCTTGTCCCAATTTTTAATCAATTCATCAGAATCGTGTTTACTTTTCTCTATTATCTGTTGCATTTCCTTGTTTGTGTTATCTGCAGCAGTATTTTCTTTTGCAAATACTGTTGATGACATACTAACTACAGCTAGAAGCGTAAAAATAGTATATCTAATAATAAAATTTTTTTTCATTCATTTTTCCCCCAATTTGATTTTATATATACTTAATTCAAAATAATAAAATATTACTCCTCCTACGTTATATACATAAATTACTAGACAAATCTAATTTATAAATAAAAATTTGTACTTCTCTTAAATATAATTTCTATTTAAAGTACAAATCAGTTTTTTTGCTATAATAAAAAAATCATAATTTAATGCTATCCCATTTTCCATCTTTCATTTTTAAAGTTTTATTGCAAAAACTTGCAACAAGATTATCATGTGTAACAACTAATATTGTCTTATTATGTTTTTGGTTTAATTCTTGCAATATTTTCATAATTTTAATGCTATTTTCTTGATCTAATGCACCTGTTGGCTCATCAGCTAGTATAATTTCGCTTTCTTGAGTAAGTGCTCTAGCAATGGCAACTCTTTGCTGCTGCCCTCCTGATAATTGCCTAATACTTTTATTTTTTAAATTAAATATATCTAATTCATTTAAATACTTTATTGCTTTATTTACTCTTTCTTTTCGTGGAATCCCCCTGAATTTAAGAGGAAGCATTATATTTTCTAAAACGCTAAGATCTTTTATTAAGGCAAAGTTTTGAAATATAAAAGAAATTTTTTCATTTCTGATTTTAGATAACTGATTAAGCTTCTTAAAGTCTACTTGAAAATCGTCAATATAATATTCACCTTGGCCTGGGATATCTATACATCCTAATATATTAAGCAATGTGCTTTTACCACAACCAGAAGGCCCCATGATAGCTATAATATCACCTTTATCCACCTTTAAGCTTATTCCATCTACAGCTACAACTTCGTTATCTCCTTTTCCATAGGTTTTATATATATTTCTTAAATCTAATATACTCATTCTGTAAATCCTCCCATCATCTCTTTTGGAGTCAACTTGTTTATTTCATTAAAGCTTATTAACATAATTGAAACAATCGTTAATAATAATATCCCCATAGAAATATATAAATTTAATAATAAGTTTTCATTAATAAAAAATGCATAAACACTCCCACAGTTCTTTAAATAAAATAAACTTCCTCCTATAATTCCAATAAGTATATTTATAAGAAATTCAGAAAAAAATGTTTTAAATATATCTTTTTTACTAATTCCAAAAGAATAAAGAATTCCAATCCTATCTACATCTTCGGCTATTTTGTAATTAATTGTAGTAATTATTGATGCAGATGCAATAATGGTAATTATAATTATTCTAAATATTTCATAATACTTTTTTGATTTTATTTCTTCCAAAAATTTATCTAAATCGTCACCAAAATCTGAAATAACTATATCATCAGAAATTTTTCTTATATTTGATTCTAATTTAGTTGAATTATTTTCTTTGTCACCATTGAAAAATATTGTTATAGGTTCATATCCAAAATTTTGAAAGAAGGTTTCTTCACTTAATGGAATAATAAAGGACTTATTTAATAAAAATGAGCTATCTACACTATTTGTATAATCAAATGCTAATACATCCTTCTTAAATTGCCCTACAATTTTATAAGTTATATTATTAACTACATAGCTAGTGCCCACCTTAACTTTTTTAGCCAAATCATTTCCGACAATCACAGGCACATATTCATCACTTCTAATCCATTCCTCTTTTGAAATCTCCTGAGTTATATTATTTTGATAATGTTCTATCATTCCATAATTAAATCCAATTGGATGTATCAACTCATCGGTTGTATCTTTTTCTGTAAAATTAGACTCTAGGTCTTTAGAATTTAATCCCAAAACATCAATTGGAATATCCGTATACAAATCCCTTTGAATAAAACCGTAAGTATAATTATTTTTTGATATTAACTTAAGGCTTTCCTTTATATCATTTTTATAATCTTCAATATCTTTATTTTCCTTGAGTATCATTTTATAAAATGTCATGAACTTAGAATTATCTATAGAAATTGATCTGTTGTACCTATTTCTATATGATCTATCAAAGTTAATTAAAGAAACCAAAGAAGCAGCATAAAATATCCATAAGGCTACTTCCAATATAATTAATACATTAATTACAAAGTTTCTTTTTATATCAAAAAAGATAAATTTACTTTTCATACTACTTACCTTATTTCTTTCATTATTTTAAATCTAATTACATTAAACAACACTAGTATAGATACAATTATGGATATTATAAATATTAGCATTGAACTTAATATAATATTTGAAATGTTAACAGCTGAATATTGAGATGGGAAAGATTTCATCATAAGATCTATTGTAATTTTTGATAAAGCTAGTCCAGCAATAATTCCAATAGAAGATATTCTTATAAATTTTGCAAAAACCTCTTTAAATACATCAGAGTTTTTAGCTCCCAATACTTTCATAATAGCAACTTTTTCACGTATATTTTTAGCAAAGAAATATGAAAATAAAAGTAAATTTGCTGCACCAAGTATTATTTGGTATAAACTATTTTTAAGTTCGTAAACATTTTTGAATAAATAATCTATAACCGAAATCCTCGAAATCTCTTTTTCAGAAGCGTTAGTATTTTTTAGGTTAATTTCTTTAATATCTATATTACTTATATTATTCTCATAAAAAATAACATTAGGAACCTTAGTGCTTATAAAATATAGAGATCTTATCGGAATTATACTGCTGTATTTAAATACTTCAGTGTTTCCAAGAACCCCAATAACCTTATAATCTTCATTAAATATTTTTATATAACGTTCTCCATTTTTCTCTTCAACTAATCTTTCTAGACCAAAACCTATAATAGCAACTTTTTCATTGCTCATTAACTCTTCTTCAGTTAAGTATCTTCCTTTAATTAAATTTTTACTTTCTATGTCAACCCCATCAGAGCAAGGCCATATATCATTAATATAAAACTTATTATCAACTTGTATTTGATCTTCAAATGGTTTTAAAATAATCTTCTTATATCCTGCCTCTTGAACAGCATCTACTATTTCTGATAAGCTTGGATTTTCTTTATCCTCATCTTTATTTACAACTTCAGCTCCATCAACATATTTAGTCTCATGTACTGTATCTATTTTTAGATACCTATAATCTTTATTAAATCGGTTCTGTTCTGTAACTTTATTATAATTGGAATATACAATGCTTATTGTTAAACTAAATGCAAAGGTTGACACTAAAAAACCAATTATTAAAAATATCTCTATTTTAGTATATTTACTCATATATTGCTCCATATGAATATTAGTAAAGCACTGAGCTTTACTAATATTATTATTTAAATTTTAATTTTAGTCTTCAGTTGATAAGTAGCACCATTTCCATTCGTCTTGTGATGCTGTAGTTGTATGTCCACTTCCCCAATATTGAGCGCTTCTAGCTGTCGCTTTAGTGTAAGCATAATCTTTTCCATTACTACTAGCAGAATTAGTACTTCCTGGAATTGTACTTCCATCTACTGTTGCATATATTTTCACTTTAACACCTATACCGTTATCACTAAGATTTGTTGTTTTTGCTTGTCCAATATTTTTATTCCCACCAGATAAATGCAATTCTCCTTCTATTTGAGTATTTGAAGGCATCCACCAAGTTCTATCATTTGGTTCATCTGCAAATGCTAAAGTGGCAGGAATCAACATACTAAGTCCCAAAAATGCTGCTAATAATTTTTTTTTCATTAAATATTCATCTCCCATATTATATGTTTATTGATATATCAATAGTAAATTTAAGTTTAGGTTGTTATTCAAGTACTTGCAATTAAATATTAACATAATATCAATCCAAGTAAATAGATTTTCCTCTTAACGTATAAATCCAGGCATTAAACTGAAATTTCCTTCTTATTTCGGCATTCTACATTAAAAATTACTTTAATGCATCAAAATATACTTTTTATTCTAATAATATTGAATTTCATACATGTATTAATTTATTCAAACCAAAACATTGTTAAATTTAAAACTACATTATATCATTTTATAACAATTAGAGACTCGCTATGTTTAAAACAAATAATCTACTATTATCATATGCCAACAAATTTGATTTTTTACGCTTTGAAACATAACCTTTCCATATGGAAATTTAATGCGAAGTAATATAAAATAAATTGTAAATACAAAAATAAACGGTAGTTGGATTTCTCATTCCTAACTACCGTTTTTACTTTTATGAATCTTTCATGAGCTAATATTCAATAATGTTATTTAATTTAATGACATACTTAATTTGAAAAATGACTTTAAAGAAATGCTAACTCTTCCTCTGATTTGATAAGATTAGTTGCAATTTTTACTCCATATAATATATTGCTTTTCTTAACTTGTATTGTTCTTTCCTCATATTATCTTCAGTATAGCTTAAACATTATATAATGTTATTGTCATATAAAAACTCACTATCGTTCATTATCTCATCATAATCACCATCTCTAATAATTGCATGATTACTTGAAAAAACAATTGCTCTTTTAAATACCCCTTTTACATATTCAAAGTCATGGGTAGAACATAAAATAGTTTTTCCTGCATTATTTATAGCTATCATGAATTCTTTTAAAAATCTCTTAGTTTTAGGATCAAGTCCATTCATTGGTTCATCAAATATATAAACGTCTGGATTTAAAACTACTACGGTAGCTATAGAAACCTTTTTCTTTTCTCCACCGCTCAAATGATATGGCTGTCTATCTCTTAATTCTTCAATTTTTAGTAATTTTAAAGTGTCTTCTACCCTTTTTCTAACTTCTTCTTCATCCATTCCCATCTGTCTTGGGCCAAATGCAATTTCATCATATACATTTGAACAAAATAGCTGTACATCTGAATTTTGAAAAACAAAACCTATTTTTTTATGAAAAGCCTTTGAGAACTCTTCATTTTGCATTTTTTTATTATTAATTTCTTCACCTTCAAATAAATAACTTCCACTATCAGCAATTATTAATCCATTGATTAATTTCATTAATGTAGACTTCCCACTTCCATTTACACCTATTAAAGCAATGGCTTCACCTGCATCAATATGTAAGTTTACATTTTTTAGTGCGGTAACTTCAGCATCATATGAATAATTCGCATCTTTTATATCAATCATTAAATCACAACCTATCAAAATAAAAATATGTTAACACAAAAATTATGGTAAGAATAAAACAAATATAATCAAATAGCTTAAATTTAAATTTCGTATATACTTTATATGTCCCTGTAAATCCTCTAGATTCCATTGCTCCATACATCTCTTCTGCCATCTCTTTAGACTTTATAAACATAGTTCCTACGACTCCAGAAAGTGCAGTACTTTTATGATTGTTTTTGCCTACAGACCTTAATTTAAGAGCATAAACCATATTTAATGAAAATTCGCCTAAAATTATAATATATTTTATAGTAATATCAAGTACCAAAATAAATATATCTGGTATTCTAAATATTTTTAAAGTAATTATTAATTCATTCCACTGGGTAGTACAAGTTAATATACTGACAGAAGCAACTGAAACTAATACTTTTAATGTGATCATTAAGGTATTATTACTATACCCTAAAAAAATAGCTGGTAACAAAATAATAAACGTAAAAATTGCCGCCGCCATACTTGCTTTGACAACATATTTTATTTCTTTTATACTTAAAAGATTTATTATCACAAGCATAAACACAGTTGTAATTACAATAAAGTGAAAATTTCTGCTTAAGGAAACAAAAATAATTAGTATGAGCGTTGATATTAATTTAGTTAATGGGTTAATTCCAAATTTAGAGTTTCTTATTTTAGTTTGCTGCCTAAACATAGCAAGCACATTAAATATTGACAGAATGCTCTTATCTATAAAAGAATTCTTGTCTTTTAGCGGTGTATAATTGTCTTTTTTTAAAAGCCATTCTGGCATTAATAACTTCCTTTCTTATAACGTATATTAGGCACATTTAAAAGAGAACCCAAATATAAAATTTGGACTCTCACTTTTGTTTTGCTACATATTGCTGAATTGATCGAGTAAGCCAGCATAGTTTCACTTTATACTTTTGTTGTCTTTTTCATACTTGCTATTATTCTAAATACTAACAATAGTATTGCAACACCTGCAACTGCAGATAAAATATATCCAAAATTATCTGGAAGACCTGCAACAGAATAATCTGGCATTAATGCATTAAAGCTAAATCCATTTTCCATACCTTTAGGTATAAATCCTAACGCATTACCACCTGTTACTACAGAACTTATTTCATCAGTTCCCCATTCTCCCCAAGCTGTACCTGTAGCTAATAACCCTAATGGTGAGAGGCATATTAGTGCTATTATTAATCCATATACAGGCTTTGATTTTGTAGTAGCTCCCTCATAAATAATTCCTGGTGAAACCTTTTTTATAAAGCTTAATACGCCAACAGTTATAATTCCTTCTAATACTCCTGCAACTACAAGATGTGGAATAAGCATTGAAGGTATAGTAATTGATAAAGGATAAGGACAATATAGCGGTATACCTGCTGCATCTTTAAAAAGTAATGGCTGTACTCCGAATTCTATTGCTGCACATAAAGCGGCCAAATTTATTCCAATATACGATGCAATAAATGTCCCAATATATTCTCCTTTCTCTGTCTTAAATTTCTCTTTTAAAAACTTATAAATATAATAACCTACAAATGGTATGACGAATGCCATATTAAAGCAATTGGCTCCAAAGGCTAAAATACCTCCATCATTAAATAGTAATGCTTGAAGCAAAAGTGCTATCGTCACTGAAATACATGCCGCCTCAGGGCCTAAAAGAATTGCAATTAAAGTTCCTCCTACAGCATGTCCAGTGGTTCCGCCTGGTAACGGAACATTGAACATCATTGTTAAAAATGATAGTGATGCACCTACTCCCATAAGCGGCAATTTCTTTTTAGTTACCTCTTTATTTACTTTTTTTACAGCTCTTGTCCAAACTGGAATCATTGCCGCACCCATAACTGCGCAGGTAGCTGGGCTTAGATAATTGTCTGGAATATGCATTTTAATTCCTCCTTTAAAGCATGTTAAAATAATTAGACTTGCTATTTCCTCAATATACCCAATTTTTAATAAAAACAAAACCACAAAAACTGATTACAAATAAAGCAATCAACCTTCGTGGTTATTAATAATCCAAATTAATCTATTAATTTATATATGTTGCAATTCACAATTACAGCTAAAATTCTTTTAATATTTTTAGAATTACGCTGAAGAATTATTTTTGCCATATATATTGTGTAAAAACTGTATACCCTCGTAGTATACAATTTTATGATACTATACAATTCCAAAATTGTAAATATTAAATTACCTTTGAATTCTTGTTTTTATTTTTTCTTCTATATATGTAACAAACGAATTTAACCCTTGTCCAGTTCTCGATGATATTCTAAAGGTGGCTGCCAATGGATTTAATTCTTTAACATTTTCTTCTACCTTATTGTCATCAAAGTCAAAGTATTCCATCATATCATACTTACTTAATACAACTGCATCAGCTTTAGAAAATAGTAATGGATATTTTTCAACCTTATCATCCCCTTCTGGAATACTTAAAACAGCAATTTTAAAATCTTCACCAAGTTCAAACTCAGCAGGACATACAAGATTACCAATATTCTCAATAAAAATCAAATCAATTTCATCTAAATCAAAGTATCCTAAGATATTATAAATTGCCTTTGATTCTATATGGCACTCTCCTTCTGTATTAAGCTGAATAACAGAAATTCCAAGTGAATCAATTTTTTCAGCATCTACTTGTCCCGCAATATCGCCTTCAACTACAGCAATATTAAATTTATCCTTTAATTGTTTTATTAACTCTATAATCAAACTTGTTTTGCCTGTCCCTGGTGAACCCATCACATTTACTAAATATACATTTTTACTTCTTAAAATTTCTTTAATATCATTGTTGAAATTTTCGTTTAATTCTAGCAGCTGTTTTACAACTTTAATTTTCATTTATTCACCTCATATCTGCAATTTTTTAATAACTTTATTATTTTGTGTTTCCAATAATCATATGAAATCTCTTTTCTTTATTCTATAATAATATATGTTAAGAATAAAATCACAGATTAATTTCGGTCAATTTAGAATTATATAGTCTTTTTATGAAATATGTGACCACCAATCACTTAATATTACTAAAAAGCACTTGACTTGTAGTTAACTTCAAGGTATAGAATAATATCAGAAACTATAAATAAAAATCTTATTTATAGTTTAGCACTAATTTATTTATACATTAACTACTTTTATTAAATTATATCTTAATCATAGCGAAAGGAATGATCATTAATATGAAAATTGCAGTAATAGATGCACAAGGTGCAGGCCTTGGTCAAAACATCATAAAGAGGATTCGCAAAGAAATAGATAATGATGTTTATATTATTGCACTTGGTACCAACTCATTTGCTACCTCAAAGATGGTACAAGCTGGTGCAAATGTTGGTATAAGCGGTGAAAGGGCGATCAGTTCATTTTGCAAGACAACTAAAATAGATAGTATAATAGGACCAATCGGAATAATCTGTAGTGGAGGTATAAACGGAGAAATTACTACTATGATTTCCAATGCAATATTTAATATGGATTGTACTAAATACATACTTCCATTACAAAAACATGGCATTTATATTCCTGGAACTAGAAATCTACAAATTAAAGATATAATTGAAGAAATTGTACTTGATATAAAAAATAATATAGAAAAATTCTAATCTAGTATTAATAGATTAAGATTAATTTATTAACACGCCTATAATTAATATCCAATAAATATATTCTTGCTTTTATATCATTAAACTATATTTTTCACCAAATAAATGGAATAATCCTTTTATTATTATTCTTATATTCTTTATAATGTGTCTTGAAGTTATTTTCTAATATCTTTTCTTCAATCTTAATTCTATATCCATAAATGACAGCAATAATTGTTATAGTTGCAATAGTTCCAATGATTCTTCTAAGAACTAATGCTATTCCAATTAAAGATAGTATACTTCCGCTATATGCAGGGTGCCTAATGTATCTATATGGACCTGTTTAAATTATTTTTTGCTTTAAATCCACTTGCACTGATACGGTGAAAGATCTTCCAAGTGTCAATACTGAATACAACCTCAATATAATTCCAACAATGATAACTGCACAGCCTATCCAAAACATTATTTCAGGTAATATCATTAAATAATTTTTTCTACAAAAATGATTCAAAAATATTATAGTTATAGTACCAATTACTAGTACTAAGCAATATCCCCTATTCCTTTTTTCTTATTCAAATCCTTTCTGTTTATAATGAAGTATGACTGAAAATAAATAGACAGTATATTGACTACATTGGAATAATATGCTATTGTAATTTTAGACAGTATATTGTCCAACTAAGGAGGAGATATTTTATGGATAACTATAAAGCGCTTTTTTTAATACAACAAATATATGCAACTCTGTTTTCTCTCACTAATAAAATTCAAATTAAGGGTGATGAATATTGTGAACCTTTAACTAGCAGACAGCTTATGGCGATGGTTGCTATTATTCATTTACCTGAAAATGAAACAACTCTAAATAATATTGCTAAAAAATTAGGTACAACAAAACAGAGTGTAAAACAATTGATTACTAATTTAGAGAACAAAGGATATGTCCTTACTGTGCCAAGCCAATATGATAAACGTGCAGTTAATGTAAAGATTACTAAAGCTGGAACAGATGCCATGATGATAGGTGCCGAAAAATCGATGGAGTTCTTTGGGATGCTTTCTAAAGGCTTTTCCATTGAAGAAATGGAAATCTTATGGACGTTATTAAAGAAATTATATAGATTTGATGGCGAAGAACAAGACGGTTTTGAAGAAGAAGCTGAATTTGACATGGGTGAAGATACACTTGAAATACAAAAGAGAGCATTAAATGAATTTGATAGAGCGAGAAATGAAGGAAAATAAAAAATAAATAAAGGCGGTACAATATTATGAATGATATTCTATCTAATAACTCTCAAGATCTTAATGACTTTTTATCTGAGTATATGAATAAGTGGAAAATTCCTGGAATGGCTGTAGGTATTATTAAAGATGATGAAATAATATATTGCAATGGGTTAGGACTGCGCGATGTCAACAAAAATTTAAATGTAACAAAAGACACTTTATTTGCTATAGGTTCTGCAAGTAAATCTTTTACCTCACTATCAATAGGTATATTAGTGGATGAAGGTAAGCTAGATCTTGATACTCCTATAAAAAATACATGCCTAGTTTTGAAATGCAAAATAAATATGCTGAAGAACATCTTACATTAAGAGACATGCTTTGTCATCGTTCTGGATTACCTAGACATGATATTTTATGGTATACAAATCCTTCTTTAAGCAGAAAAGAATTGGTAGATAAAATTAAGCACTTAGAATTTAGTAAAGATTTCAGAGAAACATGGCAATATAATAATTTGATGTATGCCACAGCTGGCTACCTTGTTGAACTAGTTACAGGAATGACCTGGGAAGAATTCGTGAAATTAAGAATTCTTGAGCCTCTTGGTATGAACAGCACAAATTTCTCAGTAGAAGCTTTAAAAGAGTATTCTGATTACAGTAAGCCATATGCGCAAAAAGGCGAGGAAATTAATCAAATAGACTTTAGAAAACTAGATTCTGTTGCTCCTGCTGGTTCTATGAATTCAAGTTTGACTGATATGCTAAAATGGCTTAGCCTTCATTTAAATAAAGGTAAAGTAAACGGAAAACAGATTATATCTGAAAAAACTATAAATGAGTTACATTCACCTCAGCTCCCTTGTGAGCTAATTCCTTTAAAATTTGATGAATTACAATTTTCATCTTATGCCTTAGGCTGGTTTGTTGAAGCCTATAGAGGAAGAAAACATGTTAACCATGGTGGAAATATAGATGGATTTTGCTCCTATACAAGCTTTCTTCCAGACGAGAATATTGGCGTAGTTATTCTTACTAATTTAAATAATCCTGTCTGTGCACTGCCTATAGCATACCATATATACGACAAGCTTTTAGGCCATGAACATAGTGATTTTTGTGAAAAACTAGAGGATGAAGCTGAAAAGATGATGAAAGCAATGGAAGATGCTACTAAGCCTAAAATAGACTCAAAAAAAGATAACTCAACTCCATCTCACTCCCTTGAAGAGTATACTGGCATATATGAAAATCCAGGATATGGTTCTTTAAAAATCGAAGTAAAAGATAATATCTTAAAATTAATTTATACTAATATAGACTATACACTTAATCATAAATGCTATGACATTTTTACCATGACAATAATGGAATATTACTTGATTGATGTGACCTTTAATTATGATAGCACAGGAAATATTAAAAGTGTTTCAATACCTTTTGAGGAGACTGTAAAAGAAATTTTGTTCATGAAATGTAAATAATAATAATATATATATTGCAAAAATAATTCTTCATCATAATTCTAAAAATATTGTAAGAATTTTAGCTGTAATTGTGAATTGTGCATTGCAACACATATAATAATACAGAATTGCATTTATAGATCTTCTTTATTTGCAATTCTCTTTTATAAGTTCAGTACATTCTTCTACAGCCTTCTACAGCAATAATATCTGCTCTAAAATCTACTAAAAAAACATTGTGAAACTCTATTTTTTTAGCAGTGAAATTTTCAACCTATAGATACTCTTTATTTATTAACAAATACTGATCATGTGTTTTTAATATTTACAAAACTCTAATTATCCCTAATACCAGACCAACGCAAAAACCACAAATAGCACCATTTATCCTTATCCACTGCAAGTCATCGCCTACACGCTCTTCAATCAATTTTATAAGGGTTTCAGTATCCAATCTTTCAATATTATCTCTAACTAATCTGCCTATATTTTCATGATTGGAATTTATGTAACCTGATACACGTTCCTGTATCTGCTGCTCTAATTTATTTATTAAATTAATATCTTCTGATATACTGTCTATTAAATTATTTAGCATTGGGAGTATATTATCCCTTATGTAATCTTCTTTAACATAACCTAATATTGTATTTTTTAATTCATCTAATATTTTTATTGTAAAGTTATTTAGTTCAACATTACTACCTAATCTCATTTTATATTCATCTATTTTTTGTATAACTTCTTCATTGTTACTTATGTTTCTTATATTGCTCTGCATTAATTCAAGCAGTGTAATTCTACTGGTATTATCATGTTTTTTTAAATCCTTTAATATTACAACGACTAAATCTTGAGCTATTTTTCCTACTTTATCTTTTCCTAAAACATTTAAGACTGTATTTAATGAATATTGCATTATTCCACTTATCTTTAGTTTATTTATAGAATTGAATACTATATTTCCAAGTTCATTCTTTACTTTATCTTGCTTTACTATCTCTTCAAGCTTAATAAGTAAATTATCTAAAATTTTCTCTTCATAATTATTTCTTAAGAATATGCCAATTAATTTTTCAAGAAAGTTTTTAGAATCTAATGTATTCAAATATTTTTGAATTAGTTTAAGTAAAGATAAAGAAACTTTTTCTATAGGAATATGCTCTATGACACGTTTAATAACATACATTCCTGCTTCTATTCCTTGCTTAGAACATATAATTTTTTTGCATATATTTAATATTTTTTTTACTACTTCTAATTCATGTACTTTATTTATAATACTTGATTTATTGAGCAAATTGTTTTCAACTATTGATACTAACCCTTCTGTTATTCTTTTACGATTTCTAGGCAGAAGTGCAGTATGTGGAATTGGAATTCCTAATGGATACCGAAAAAGTGCCACTACTGCAAACCAATCTGAAAATCCACCTACCACTCCAGCTTCAAATCCACTTTGCAATATAGTTATTATAGGTGTATTTTGTGGAAACAAAGTAATTATAAAACCTATAAACATAATGACTAATAAAATTAAGGCTCTTTGATTAGTTTTCATTTTCATATTATAGCCTCCTATATTGTCAGTATGTAAACATATTGTAAAATTTATACTAGACTGAGGCATAATAAAAAAAAATTAATTGGCAAATTTAAATTCTGGATCTAATTTATCTAATTTTATATTCCAACTTGAAGATTTGTAAATATTATAATCAGAAGTTATTGCCATGCACGAAACACCTTGCAAACTGTCTATAAATTTCAAACCATTATCTACACCTGCTATAAAAACAGTTTTGGTTAAAATATCAGCAAGCATATTGCTATCAGGAATACTGCTGTCTACGACTATAGTTACACTCATTACACCATTATCTGTTGGATATCCTGTGCTTGGGTTTAATATGTGATGATACCTCTTACCATCCTTTATAAAATATCTTTCATAATCTCCAGAAGTAGAAAGTGCTTGTTCTGATAAATTAATTATGCCTACATAATCTTGATCGCTATCTTTTCTAGGATGCTTAACTCCAACATTCCATGGTGTTCCATCTGGCTTTTTACCAACTGTATATATAGAACTACCTCCAAGACTTATAATCCCGCCTTTAATATCGTAGTTTTTATAAATTTTCAACACTTCATCTGCAGCAAATCCTTTAGCTATTCCACCTAAATCTATTGCCATACCTTCTTTTAGTAACTTAATACTATTATTTTCCTCATTTATACTGATATCATTATATCCAACTAGCGGTAGTTTTGATTTAATCTCTTCATCTGTAGGTATTCTTTCGTTATCAGTTCCTATTCCCCAAAGATTTACAAGTGGGCCTACAGTTATGTCAAATACACCATTACTCAATTTAGAATACTTAACTGCGATTTCAACCATTTTAATAATCTCCGGATGTACTTGTACATATTCTTTACCTGCAGCTTGATTAATTTTACTTATATCACTGTTATCTATAGTCACACTTGCCATTTGCTCAATCTCATCTAATCTTGAAAGAGATGCTTCTATAGCTTCATTAGCTTTTGGACCATATGCTTTAAGCTGAAAAACTGTATCCATTTTCAATGCTGTTTTAGTAATAATCTCCTGATTCTTTGAACACCCTGAAAAAATAAGAATACATAGTATGCATGTCATTAACATAGATATTTTTTTAATCACTTTAATCGCCCTCGTAATTCAATTTAATAAATTTATTAACCTACCAAACATTTTACATCATTTTAGAGTCATTTTATAGAATTTTTTCCAATAAAGTAATATTTTCTATTTAGCATTTTATAGATAAACAGTATATAACTTAGACTTATGCGCATACCTCACCGAAATGAATAATATACTTTTGTTCCAGTTTCTAGGTAATTCTGATGGGTGATTCTAAGGCTATAAAGTTGCACCCAAAGTGCTAGCCTCAAAGAACAAGCTCTGAACTAGCACATTTGGAACAACTTATAGCCAAAGAATCACATCCATCAAAATTACCAATGAAACATTCCACAAAAATATATTACCCATTTCTAGTTGGGATATATTTCATAGTATAAATCTAACTTATAATTGGCTTATCTATATAGATGAACATATTAACAAATTTACTAAAACTTTAAGCTCATATATTCACTAGAAATCATAAATATATTTGTGGAGAAAACATTTGAAAATGAGCTGTTAAAGGTTCTTAGCTGTAGGTTGTTCCATTTTAGCTTGTCAAACTGAAAGTTGGAGCATGCTAAAGTGGATACAACCTGCTGCTTAGAACCTTCAGCGATATTTTCATAGCTTTTCGGAATCAAAATATTTATGATTTTGGTGAGTTATACGCATAAGTATATATTATAGTTGGGTTATCTATATATTTACAAGGTTTATTGCTAAAACTTACTATGAATAGTATAATCTTTTTATGTCAAATACTTTAATTATAATAAATGCAAACTATAGTCTGCATTTAAGTAATAAGGGAATGGAGTGAAATTCTTCAACTACCCCAGTAACCGTGAAACTGACGAAATCAAAGACACAATCAAAAATAACAAGTCCAACCTGTTATTTTTTGATTGTGTCTAACATGCCACTGAGAAATTGGGAAGGCTTGAAATTAGGATGAAGTTAAGTCGGGATACCTTGTTTTATACACCGATAATATCCTCTGAGGGTGGGATATTAGGCACATGAAAATAAATTTCAAGTACAACGCCACCATGAATATTTTTCACCAGATAAGAGAGTAAATTGATCTCATAGCAGGTCTATTAGGTCAGTCTACTTCCGAAGGATAGTTGAAAATAATCTGGTAAATGAACTTGTTATTTTTTGAATGTGACTTAAGTAATCATGCGTTTTATGAAAATAAGACTTTTAAGTTTTATTCTGATTTTTATAGGCATGTTTATTATGCTTCTATGCATACTCTCGATGGGTATGCTTTTTTTGTTACCCTTAAATACACTATATTTTAGGAGGGCATCATGAAACTAAAAAATAAATTTTTATCACTCTTTTTAATAATTATATTAGCTATGAGTACACTTTTCGGTTGTGGTAATAAGACTGCAACAATGACAGATAGAGAAGGTAACAGCTTTAAGCTTCCTGAAAAAGTAAATACTATAATATCTACAGCGCCATCAAATACCGAAATATTAGTTGGGCTAGGACTTTCAGATAAGTTAGTAGCTATAGACAAATATTCGTCAGATGTGGATGGTATTAATAAAGATTTACCTAAAATTGACTTTAAGAATCCAGATGCTGAAACTCTTGTGAGTTTAAAGCCTGACATAATAATAGCTTCAGGACATAATAAAACTGGGAGTGAAGACCCCTTTGCAGCTGTTAAAGAAGCTGGAATTCCTGTTGTATACATACCTACAAGTTCAAGCATAGAGGACCTTTATAAAGATATTGACTTTATATCAAAAATCACTGGTACTGAGAAAAAAGGTGATGAGATGACAGCTAATTTAAAGGATGAAATAAGTTCAATAAAGAAAATTGGAGATACTATTACTGATAAGAAAAATGTATATTTTGAAATAGGGTCAACTTCAGGTTTATATAGTTTTGGTAATAATACATTTTTAAATGAAATGATTGAAATTGTAGGCGCCAAAAATATCTTTGCTAATGAAAATTCGTGGATATCTCCAAGTCCTGAAGCTGTAGTAAAGGCTAATCCTGATGTAATACTTACAAATGAACCTATAAGTAATGCTATCGATAATATAAAAACTCGTGATGGTTTTCAAGAAGTTACTGCAGTTAAAAACAATAAAGTCTTTGCTATTGATAATAATTCCTCTTCCAGACCATCACAAAATATACTGAAAGCACTTAAACAAATAGCAAAAGCTATTTATCCTGAGGAATATGCAAATGTATAAAAAAATTATCATATTATTAATACCCTTAACATTTTTAATTTTATGTATCGGAACTTCTATTGGAAGTTCTGATACCAGCTTAATCCATATTGCATCGATAATTGGATATAAAGTTTTAAGAATTCCACTACTTAAAGAGATTAACCCTAATGATGTGGCGATAATTTGGAATTTAAGATTACCTAGAGTGTTTTTAGCCTTTCTTGTAGGTGCTTCCTTATCAGTTAGTGGTGCTGTGGTTCAATCATTACTTAGAAATCCACTCGCTTCACCCTATACCTTAGGAGTATCTTCTGGTGCTTCTCTTGGAGTTGGATTTCTTATAATATCTGGTTTTTCAATGCCTATACTCGGCAGGCTTACTCTTCCTTTAACAGGCTTTTTATGTGGGCTTTTGACTGTATTTATTATCATAAAATTTGCCTACAAAGTTGATAACAGCATGTCAACTTCAACTATAATTTTATCTGGTATGGTTTTTTCTTTATTTTGCAGTGCAATACTTACAACTGTAACAGCCTTATATAGTGAAGATATAAAAAGCATAGCTCTTTGGGAAATGGGTTCTTTCTCTATGAAGGGATGGTCATATGTACAAATGGGAATACCCTTCTTTATAATTGGAATAATTGGTGTCATGCGCTACTGCACTGAAATGGATATATTATCTTTTGGTGAAGATCAAGCAAAATCAGTTGGAGTAGATGTTAATACCATAAAGACTAGACTTCTTATTTTCTCTGCTATATTAACGGGTTCTGCTGTAGCCTTAAGTGGAATTATTGGTTTTGTGGATTTAATAATTCCTCACTTAGTAAGAAGAATCATTGGAGCAAAGCATAAATATGTGATTCCTGTATGCATAGTTTTAGGCGGCTGCTTTATGGTGATTACTGATCTAGTAGCAAGAATAATTATAATACCATCAGAATTGCCAGTTGGTGCTATTACTGCTCTGATTGGAGCTCCATTTTTTGCATACATATATTTTAATAAGGCACATGAAAGAAAATAATAAATCAAAGTAGGTGATGATTTTGTTAGAACTTAAGAATTTTTCTTGTGGATATGACAAAATAGATATCATAAAGAATATAACCTTTAAAGCTAAAAGAGGAGAAATTCTTTGCATAGTTGGTCCAAATGGATGCGGAAAAAGTACGCTTTTAAAAGCTATAGGCAGACTCATTGAATATAAAGGAACACTAACATTTGATTCAAAGGATATAAAAAATTTACCTGTGAAGGAATTTGCAAAACACGTTGCACTTATGACTCAAAGCAACAATGTTTACTTTCCTTACACAGTTTATGAAACTGTTGCTTTAGGCAGATATGCTTATTTGAAAGGGGCTTTATCCTCTTTAAGTAAAGAAGATGATTTAACCGTAATGAAAGCTATAAAAAGTGTTGGCCTTATAGATTTAAAAGATAAACTTATAAGTGAATTATCTGGCGGCCAGCTTCAAAGGGTCTTCATAGCAAAAGCCTTTGCCCAAGATCCAGAAATTATTTTATTAGATGAACCAACAAATCATCTTGATTTAAAATATCAAATTGAGATCCTAGAATATTTAAACCTTTGGGCAAAAGAAAATAATAAAATTGTAATAGCTGTATTACATGATTTAAATTTATCTAACTTATTTGGTGAGAAAATTATATTACTAAGCCATGGCGAAATAGTCAGCCAAGGTACACCTAAAGAAGTATTTCTAGAAGATAACTTAAAAAATGTATATAATATAGACGTGAAAAATTTCATGATTAGTGCTTTAAAGCAGTGGCAATAACATATATCGATAAAAGAAGTGACTTAATTGAATACTTATTTTCTAATTAGAGCGAATATAATTAGACCAGTACTCCATTTTCGATCCATTTAATGTTGGAATATGATATTTTCATTGCGTATTATTTAAGATGTTTAACATATAATATAAATATCCTGAAAATATTAATTATCACATACATATACGCCCCTTTATTGGGGCATTTTTATGCTAAATATTAGTATTGAGGATTTAAAGCTACTTCAAGTGTTCCGTATAAGATTCGGAACGTTTCTGGTGGTATGGCTTTTATCACCATACTTAATGAATACCTTATAATGAAACAATCTATACGCTTTCAATCAAACTCATTACAATATGTTTTAAATCCAATTCAATATTGTTATAAAATTATAATTCTACAAATCCAATTTTTTTATAAAGATTTACAGCATCTACATTTTCAGGGTGCACATATAAGATTAAATCATCGTATCCTAAATTCATTAATACATTTATACTTTTTTTCAAAAGATTACTTGCCATCCCCTGTTTCAAATATTTCTTAACTGTAAATAATTCTGAAACAAATGGTTTACCTTTAAATAAACTAATAAGAACTACAGCAGCAATTTCTCCATTTTGTTTAATTTGAAATGAAGCATCTGGAATAAATCTGCCAAAAGTACTTTCAACAATACTACAAATCTCCTTATTTAACTCTTCTATTGTTTCACCATTGAAGTCTACTGTATCTTTAAATGCGTCTAACATAGAAACTGATAATCCATCTATATCATCAGAATCTATCTTATCAAATGTATAAATTCCTTTTAGTTCTTGTGGTGCAAGTTTGCAAATCATGCCTATTCTTTCACTCATATATTATTCTCCTAATTTTTTTCTTATTTTGTCCTATATGAAACTTATATTGTAAATTATAATATATTTTCTAATATCACATTATTGAATTTTCAAAGAAGCTTTTTTATAATTACTTAGCCAAATCTACATATTATAGTTTAAATTTGCCACCATCCTGACACATTGGGCTATTATAATAATATTATAAAGATAATAAAAACTTTTTTTCATAAATTTTTCCCCCTATAAATATATAAAACAAAGAGCAACATTCATATCCTCGTTATGACATGTTGCTCTTTATTTGGTTCAAGCAAATTATCAATTTGAGTTGCCGTATTAGGATACGATGCTATTCCTATTGAAATTGTAATTTTTATAAATTTATACTTGCTCATCCAACAAATTTAATATTTCTAAAATCCCCCATTATTCAATTCTCAAAGTGTATTTTTATAATTTTCTAAGTTAATTCTATAGATATTTACTAAAAATTAGCTGACACATGTATACGCCCCTTTATTGAGGCATTTTTACGCTAAATATTAGAATTGTGCATAAAGAAATATCACAAAATTCATTTCTGAAATAATGTGATATTTCCACTTACTTATTTATTTTTATCTATCTATACTAGTGCTTTTTTACAACCGGTATCCAAATTTCACTTTTAAATGTTGGTGAAGTTACATCTTTATTCTCATTCCATAAAATTTCTGGTCCTTGTGTTTGTTCATAGTTTGAAGATGGAAACCATTCAGAATAAATGCGTCCCCAAACGTTTTGCAATGTATCTGGAAATGGTCCTACAGCTTCAAATACTGCCCATGTTGATGCAGCAACTTCAAGTTTTGATAAATTATTGGGACACTCTTTTGTTGTTGCAACACCTATATAATGGTCAAGTTCTCCTTTCTCCTCCATTCGTCCTTCTGAAAAATTTAAAGATGCACTTATTAACCCTCTTGGTTCTGTATTAGATAACTCTTTCAATTCATTAATATTTTCAACAGTTAGGCTTTGCCACATCTTAGCAATCTCTGGATTTACTCCATTAAAAATTATAGGAACCCTTTTTTCTATTCCAATTATATAAAATGCTTCTTTCTCCTCAATTCTATAGTTCATTTCATTTCCTCCTTCAATTGATAATCGAAAAGTCATTCGTGGATAGGCTTTTAATGATTTTCCATTATACCGAGCCTCTGATGGTGTTATCCCATGTAAACTTTGAAACGCTCTTGTGAACGAATCTGCTGACTTGTATCCATATTTAACAGCTAAATCAATTATTCTTACATTTCTATCATTAAGTTCAAAAGCTGCTAAGGTAAGACGTCTTCTACGAATGTACTCTGATAACGAAACACCCGCAAGAAAAGAAAACATTCTTTGAAAATGATATTCTGAACAAAATGCCAGTCTTGCTACTTCTTTAAAATCAATTATTCCATCAAGATTTTCTTCAATATAATTTAATGCTTCATTCATTTTTTTTAACGAATCCATTTAGTAACTCTCCTTTCATCAATAGAATATCAGAAATTACATTTATCCATCCGACTATTCTTGCACAATTATGTAGGATTAATTACAACTAGGTATATAAAATAAACATATGCTAGTATTCATTATCCTAAAATATTATTAATCATATATGTATAATTAATTCTATATTTAACATTATTCAATTTCCAAAGAAACTTTTTATAATTACTTAGTTAAGTCTACATATTGTAGTTTAAATTTGCCACTATACTGACATATTAGATTATTATAATAAGATTATAAAGATAATAAAGCTTTTTTTCATATAATTTTCCCCCTATAAATATAAGGTACTGTCAAAGTTTTTTATCTAACTAAGGCAGCAACCCTTTAATTTTTCTTATTTTTTATATAAATAACTTGCCACCCCCAAAAAGTTAAGATATTTTATACTTGCAAAACAAAAACACTGAACTAAAAAAGGAGGCAAGCTATTACCATGATTAATAAGTTTCTTCTTGAAACTGTAATTTATCTTATTGAAATTATAAAGTATCTCATGACTTTGCTGGTTGGCAAAAACTTGCTTAAAAGCATTTCGGACGAACCTGTTAAGAAAGAATACCGAAAGCTTCAAGTAGATGATCAACCAATCTTTGATGTTCCCGAAAAACTTAACTATAAGCTTCTAATAGCTGAATATGAGTTTAAGCACGGCAAAGAATTTGCTCCTGTGAAACCTCGCAAAAACAAAGCGTTAGCTCCTAAGGATGTTATCTGTCCTAAGTGTGGTGCTCCACATACCTATCTTTACGATAATAACGGAGGCCGAGGACAATATCTTTGCAAAGTCTGTGATACCACATTCAATCCTAAAAATTACTATCAGAAATCCATAGTGTTAAGATGTCCTCACTGCAGTAAAACACTTGAAAGAATCAAGGCGCGTAAGGATTTCTACGTTTATAAGTGTAAGAATGATAATTGCTCTTTTTACCAAAATAATCTTAAATCAATGACAAAATCTGAAAAACAAGATTTTAAGAAGAATCCTGGTAAGTTCAAAGTTAGATACATATTTAGAGATTTCACTTTTGACTTTAAGCCACTTTCTAAAGAAAGTCCGGTAAAATCAAAGGTTTCTCTTCCAAACATTATGATTTCTTCTTACACCTTAGGACTCATTCTAACTTACTACGTTAACTACGGTTTATCTTCCAGAAAGACAGCTGCATTGCTTAAAGATATTCATGATATTAAAATATCTCATCAAGCAATTTTAAACTATGTTAATGCCGTTTCAATTGTAGTTAAGCCATTTATAGATAACTACGATTATAAACTTTCTGACTCTTTCTGCGGCGATGAAACCTACATAAAAGTTAACGGTAAGTGGAACTATATTTTCTTCTTTTTTGATGCTGTTAAAAAGATTATTCTATCTTACAGAGTATCACCACATAGAGATACCGAAACGGCTGTAAAAGCCATCGATGATGTTCTAAGTAAGTTAAAAGAAATACCTGAAGATCTTAATCTTATAACTGATGGTAACCCTATATATCTTCTTGCACAGCACTTCTTTGCAAGCCATAGTATAAAATTCGATGTTACTCAAGTTATAGGCTTAACCAATAAAGATGAAGTTTCAAAAGAATATAGGCCATTGAAGCAAATTATTGAACGTCTTAACCGAACCTTTAAAGGCAATTATAGAGCTACTACTGGCTTCGGAAGTCCTAACGGGTCGGTTGCATTTGTAACTATGTTTGTGGCATACTTTAACTTTCTAAGACCACATTCTGCCCTTGAAGGCAAAACTCCTGTAATCCTTGAAGAGTTAGAGTCAATGTCCAACATGCCTACTAGATGGTGCAAATTTATTGAACTATCTCAAGACTTTGTTCTAAATAACTGTACAATAACTGCCTAATGATCTAAAGCAGTTGGTGAAACGCACCCTTGACACGCCCACAAAGATAAATGGTAAAATATCTCAATAGGCGGGTCTATTAGTCATGTTCAAAATTATCATTCACCCGTCCTTAACTGCCTAAGACCATTTATCTTTAGGTGTGTCAAGGGCAACTAGCAAACATAATTTAACATTAAATGGTAGTTGGATTGATTTTTCATATATTTTTTACACTACCAAATATAAAACAAAGAGTAACATTCATATCCCCGTTATGACATGTTGCTCTTTATTTCATTTCAAATAATTATTACGTTCACACATAATTTAGTGACATTAATTATCTAAAAATCACAAATTCAATTCTCCCATGCAGTTCAATTTCATAGTCTATCATCTATAGGTTGTTAATTTATAACGTCACAAATCAGCTTATTTATATAACTTTAAATTATCTCCTTGATTTTCAATCCACAAACTTAAAAGCTCTTTTAGATCATCAACCTTTTCTTTATCTGTAGCACTTTCATTAGGTTTAAGTTTTTCAACAACTTTAAACTCGAAAGCACTTTCTCCATAAGCTGCCCAATCTTCCTTTAATTTTTTAGATTTAGTTCTCCCCAAATTCAGCTGAAATTTGATTGATTCAAATGGTTTATATAAATTAGTACATATATCTACGAAAGAATATCCATTAACTGTATTATATATTTGAATTATTCCCATTTCTATTTCTTGTTGTTTATAATTATTTATTATCTCTTTTTTACTCATTTTATCCATAATAACTTCCTCACATTTCTTATAATATTTACTTCCATCATCATTTCTTCCCAAGTATCCATAATCTACTAAGTATCGTCGTATTATCGCATCATCTTCGTAAATAGGCTTGATAATTCTTTTTACTTCAGCTTCCGTATACTCTTTATTTGGTTCAAACAAATTAGCAAACCTTGGTAATAATGCTTTTCTTTTCTCCTCTTTAGCTGGAAAGTTTCTAAGTTTTGGATTGGCCATTTTACTATTCCCATCGTCAGCTAACTCTATAGCTGCTAAAAAAGCTCTTGCTTGTCTTGCCCTTTCTCTTAGCGCAAATCTCATATTTCTTACTGTTGATTCTGCACATCCAAGCTTAATTCCAATTTCTTTATTACTATACTTGTTTGACACCATTTCCAAAAGCTCTTTCTGAATTTCAGTAAGTCCAGTATATTTCTTATCAAGCATCAGTATTCTGTCCATAGGGCTCCCATGCTCTGCTGTATGAGTGCTTATGTCACTACTATTTTTACCTGTATATTTCCCGCATATCAAACAAAGAAATTCTGCTTTTTTGCTATCCCATATGTAACCCCTTTTAAAGTCGTCAATAGTTGCATCGCGAATAAACTCTTTCATTTTCTTCTCCTTGTCTATTAATTCAATAGACATTTTATCATTTTAATATATATGTGTCAATTTTACTACTTAAAATTGGTTAATAAAATATCTTATAAATATTTCATTAACCAACTTTCAAAGAATATTCTATAGTTTAACTACATCATGCTAACTCATAGTCAGCACTATTATATTAAAAATTATATATTTAAAGGATTTATTGTCACTGTTATTATTAAATTTAAAATGCATAGGAGTTCGTAAAGAGAAATATGATGAATCTTGCATAAAGAAGCTTCTAGCGCTAGTGTTGTAGTGACTTAACATCAAATAAATAAAAAAAGAGCTGACTATCTATTATCTATCAGCTCTTCCTTAGGTATTTTTTATATTTTATGTTCTTCATTATTAAATAAAACCACTTTATTTCTTCCAGTATTTTTGGCTTGATATAGCGCTGTGTCAGCCATTTCAAGCAAATTATCAACTTGAGTTGTCGTATTAGGATATGATGCTATTCCGATTGAAATTGTAATTTTTATAAATTTGTTATCTGAAATGTAAAAATCATTATCTTCAACCTTCTCCCTTAGTCTTTCTGCAATCTTGACAGCTTTAGAGTCTGAACAATCTAATAATATTATAGAAAACTCTTCCCCTCCCATTCTAGATACAACATCATAAGCCCTGCATGTATCAAGAAGGATTAAGGCTAAACTCTTTAAAATAGTGTCTCCTGCATTATGCCCATAAGTATCATTTATTTTCTTAAAAAAATCAATATCTATAAATAACATAGATAACTCTTCTTTTTTTCGTACAGCCCTCTGAGAAATATTATTGAAACTATTGTCAAATTCTCTTACATTATTTAAGCCAGTCAAATAATCTTTTGTTGCCTCATTTCTTAACTTTTGATAAATTCTAACTGTTTCAAATATGTAGTCTGCGTATTTAATTGAAATATACGATACTATTAAATATCCAGAAAAGTATAGACTCACTGCTTGAAAAACGAATTTAACATTTTGAGGCATTGTAAATGATGAAATAACTGATGCTATAACAAAGAAGATCATGGAATAAATATATTTACGTTTTTTTGATATTTTCAATAAAGAAATAATTCCAAATCCGATCCCCATAACTAAAGCAATTGCTGATCCAATTAGTGATATATCAGACACTCCCAAAATTAAAGATCTAAAAATAGCTATCAGAATGGAAGCAATAATTGAAGAGAAAAATCCACTATAAATGGCGGAAAATAAAATTGGTATGTACCTAAAATCAATAAAGGTATCTGGTGTAATATGTACACTGTTTATCATCAGTATCACACCTAATATCCCGCTATAAAGTCCCCATAAAAACTTACTTTTTAGCGACAGATCTTCAAAAATTCTTTTATTTCTAAGAATATGCTGAGCAATACTCATAAACGCTATTAAAATACATGCATTTTGAAAAAACTCAAGAACCATAATTTATAACCCCTTTTTCATAAATTTATACTTGCTTATCCAACAAATTTAATATTTCTAAAATCCCCCATTATCTAATTACACATTGATAATTTATATATCAATCCCACAAAAGTTAATATTTGCAGAACAAAACTTGTCCGTTTGTACTAATAACAAGTTAAGTATTTCTTCTTATCCCTGTATATTAATCCCAACGAACATACTTTAGTATTATAGCATATTTTACAAATATCACATTATACGATTTTCAAAGAGTATTTCTTATTTACTATGCCAAATCTTCCATATAAAGGTTTCTATCTCTAATGTCATAGTAGCTGAGCATCAAATAAATTAATAAAAGAGCTGACTATGTATTATTTATCAGCTCTTCATTAAGTATTTTTTATATTTTATGTTTCTAATGGTTTGATCCAGCTTATAGTGAAGAAACAGGAATGCTAATATCTTCCATATAAAACCCTCAAATGCATGAAAAATATTACTTTTTCTTATCTTTTTCTATTTTGTGTCTCTCTACAAACCTTCCCATTAGGAATGCAATTACTCCAACTCCAATACCTGTCTGTACACAGAAAAGCAGACTTTCTACCTCGCCTGGCAATTCTCCACCTATCCAAGTTTCCATGACTGGCTTAAACCAAGGCTCGTACTCAGTACCTGTAATTTCAGAAACTACTTTACTTCCAGCATCATCAGAGCCACCAAATTCAGCGCCTCTTAATGTGAATAATGGAATAACAGCAATTAATGCCGCAATGATTAGTAGAATTATAACTGTTTTTTTAGTCTTTGACATTAATTTTCTCCTCCCTTCACTAATCCAAGACCTGTCAATTCAGATTTTGCATATGTTTCAAGGCCAATTATAATTACAACTGTCAAAATACCTTCAATAATTGCAAGTGGAACTTGAGTTGGAGCAAATACTGCAAGGAATTTAGCTGCCGATACCATAAAACCGCCGTTTTCCGATGGATATGCAAGTGCAAGCTGAAAACTTGTTACACAATAAGTGAATAAATCTCCAATTGATGCAGCCAAGAAAATGCCTACATATTTATTAACTTTTAAAGCCTTACATAATCTATATATTCCATAGGAAACAAATGGCCCTGCAATAGCCATAGAAAATGTATTAGCCCCAAGAGTAGTGATTCCCCCATGAGCAAGCAGTATTGCCTGGAAAATAAGTACAATGATTCCTAAGATACTAACAGCGCTTGGCCCAAACAATATTGCACCAAGTCCAGTACCAGTCATATGTGAACAACTTCCTGTTACTGACGGTATCTTTAATGATGAAAGTACAAAAACAAATGCTCCCGCCATAGCCAAAATGGTAATTGATCTACGATTTTTAGCCAATGTCTTCTTAATTGATAAATAGCCTATGGCTATGAATGGAACGCAAATAACACCCCATATAATGCAAAATTGTGGTGGAAGATACCCTTCCATAATGTGCATTGCATTTGCTGCTGGAGCTACTCCAAAAATCAAAGCAAATGCTGCCGCTAGAGCGACAATTCTCTTTTCTTTCTTATTCATTTTTCTCCCCCTCAATAAAACTTTAATATTTCTAATATTAAAGTCTAAATAATAAAATAATATAAATTCCTATTTGTAATATGGCTGCTTTTTTTATATGCAAAATGATCTTATTTGCAGTAAAGTTCCGTATTGTAGCATAGCTACTCTTTTCGTAAGTGCATAGCTGCTTTTTATATATGTGAAATGATCTTATTTGCAGCATAGCTGCTTTACATATATGTGTGAAAATTTCTATTTTTGCAGCATTTCTTTAAATTCTTTTATACTTTTAGGATATGATTTTATGTCCTTTAAAATATTTTTTTCTATAAGTGATTCGTAAACTTCTAACAACGTTGGTTGCTTTAAATTTGCTTGTTTCAAAATTTCCTTGTTTTGAAAAATCTCTATAGGTGATCCATCTGCAATAATCTTTCCATCATTAAAAACAAGAACTCTTTCAGCCCATCTATATGTAAAATCCACATCATGTGTAGATATCAACATTGTCTTTCCCTCTGCCCCAAGTTTTAATAGAACTTCTTCTAACATCATCGCATTTAATGGATCTAGTGCTGCTGTTGGTTCATCAAAAATTATAATTTCCGACTTCATCGCAATAATGTCAGCAATACTTACACGCTTCTTTTCCCCACCACTTAAATAATGAGGTGGACGATCCTTTAAATGAGAAATATTCATATATTCTAGTGCTTCATCCACCCGTTTTAATACTTCTTCTTTGGGAAGTTTCAAATTCATAGGTCCAAATCCAACTTCTGCTCTAACTGTGGATGCAATAATTTGATTATCAGCATCCTGAAACACTATCCCTATATTTTTTCTAAGTTCCTTTAAATTCTTTTTATTTATAACAGTATCTCTATAAATAATTTTTCCTTGTTCTGGGGTAAGTACCCCATCTACATTTAAGAAAAATGTGGATTTTCCTGAGCCGTTAGAACCAATGACAGCTATTTTCTCACCTTCATAAATATCTACATTTACCCCATTTAATGCAGACTTTCCATTTCCGTAAGCATAATGGAGATCTTCAATTTTTAATATTAACTTTCTCATAATCGTTCCTTTCTAAGCACATGAAAATACATAGCAAATTTAAAACTCTTATTGTATGCAACATAACCTATCTTTCTAACAAAATGTTCTTATATACAACATAACTACGCTTTCTAGATAAATGATCTTATGTGTAACATAACTATCTTTTCTAAGAAAATGATTCTATTTGCAGCATAACTACCGTTTTTTAAAGAATGTTCTTATATGTAGCATAGCTACCTTTTTCTAAGATAAATGATCTTATATGTAGCATAGCTACTTTTTCTAAGGTGTATATTTTTCATTGAGCTAGGCAAGGATGCAAGTGGATTTGTTATTTTTTAAATGTGCCTCACCTTGTAAAATACCAAAGTAAAACCAAAAAGATTATGAATACTGCTGCTAAGACAATCTGCATAACTTCTACATTTTTCTCTTCCTCTAAAAATACAAGTTCCCCATCATAACATCGTGATTCCATTGCATCATAATAAGCATTTGCTTTCCTAAGTGAAATGATAAGCATATTACTTGCAATACTCCCAAATGTATAGCATGAAGTTTTAAAATCACAATAACCTTGACGTGATTTTGCTGAGCTTTTCATTTTTGTAAATACATCCATTAAGATAAATATATAACGATAAATAAGACTCATTAATTCTACAATAAGCTTTGGTACATGCGCCTTTCTAAGTACATAAATAATCTCAGAAGTTGGGGTAGATAAGGTCATCATCTGTAGAGCACTGATTGCTGCAAAAATTTTCAAAATTAGAAATATCATTTTTTTAAGCTGAACAGTTGAAGTAAAAACGTAGCAAAACCCAAGATATAAATTGTACTGCCCTATTGGTTGTTTTGAAAAATCAATAGCAATAGTAAAAGTGCTAAGTAAAATAAAAGTAATTGGAATTGCTAATATTGACAGGTATTCATCTACCGAAATTTTTCCTTTAATAACTGTAATATAAGCCATTGCAATTATCACTGTAGCAGATACATATAGATTGTTAAATACGATGCAAAGAACAAGCGTCAAAACTGATAAATACACTTTAAATTCAGCATTCCAATGTCTGATCTTTGAAGCATAAGCATAAAAATCAATTGAATATCCTTCTCCATGTTTATGTCCAATTTTATGATTATGATGATGAACTCTCTCCCTATGAGCATTCATATTTTGATGTTTCCATATAAATACGAATAAAAAGACAACCACCAGAAACACAGCACATAAAATAATTATTTTTTCCATACCTCATCTCCTTCCATTTTCTATCTATATTTACTTATATACAAATTGACAATTAAAGTTTGCTAGTTATATATGCGTACTATGCCATAATATGTGCTTTATTATAGCTTGTCTTTAATTCTTATATAGTTTTTATGCAAAATAAAAAGCCCTTCTAACATAAGTGTTAAAAAGACATAATAATAAAACATATTTATTCATATAAAATATGTAAATAAATTTTCATTAAAACGCCCCCTCTATCACTCGTAGAGTTTAGTCACATTAAAAAGATAACAACTCAGTATGATAGCTTATTTACTATCATACTTTATCATCACATGCACATAATAATCCTCTATGAGATGCATCTATCTTGTCATCTGACGAAAAGTTAAAATATGCATCGCATCTTAGACTTGCTATTTTCTTTAATGTGCCTTTTGGTGCAAAACATAGGCAGGTCTTCTGACTTAAGAATCATCATTTAAATACGCCTTCCCTATCTTTAAGTGGCATCCAATGTATTTAAACTCCTCTAATACAGCTACGGGATAGTTTAGGAATTTCACCTAATTCCCTTTTAATTAATCAAAAATCACTTTAAAAATTTAATTAAGTAATTTTAGTTAAACCTATATTTTATTTATAAAATTTTGCTAATTTGCATTTATATTCTTAACCATAACATTTTTAGTAAAAAAAATCAATCCAATTTTCTACTGTATAGATAACCCAACTATAATATATCCTTATGCTTATAACTCACCGAAATCATAAATATTTTGATTCCGAAAAACTATGAAAATATGAACTTAAAGACTGGCTCGCCAAAATAGGAATATATGTAGAATGGTTATCTACTATTATTAAACTTTTGTATACACTCATAACAGAAATGCATATATTTTTGTAACCTAAATAGCCATAATATTCAGAAAATGTTTGAAGATGCATCTTATATATAAAGCATAAAATAAAAATTTTATCAAATAATATTATAGAAATTAAATTAAGGGGTGATTAATATGAAACATAACGAAAGCATTGGATGTTCTGTAACAGAGTGCAAATATCATTGTAAAGATGACGATTACTGTACTTTAGACCAAATTAAAGTAGGTACTCATGAATCTAGAGCTAAAACTGTAGAATGTACTGATTGTCAGTCTTTCGAATTACACTAATAAAGAATCTATATTTTGACTAAAACTTTATTTTTAATTTAAGAGAATAATAATATTATTAAATTCTTACTGAAAATAGAGATAGTATTTCTGGGTGTTCTGCTATCTCTATTTTTTGATATGTAATTTTTTTGCAATGAATTTCTATTATTTTATCATACTACTATAAAAAGTTCTATATTATCTATCAATCAATTCTTTCTTAACATATTCATTAATAGTATATTCTTCACCTTCAAATATCTCTGTTAAATGCAATATTATTTCCTGTTCTTCTTCTGGAAGGTCTCTTATTGTATCTTTGATTGTATCTATCGTTACATCTTTCATAAAATAAAATCACCACCTTGATGTTATTATGAGATATTATATTACATAAATCCCAAATAATCCATAGTATAAATATTGGAAATTTACTAATGCTATAAATGCTAATCTTTTATAGCTTGGCAGGTTGCATAAAGACAGTGAATTAATTACTAGTTTACTGTCTTTTGTTCTTTTTTTAGGCCTTATTTAATATAATGATAATAGCTGGATATCTTTTGTGTCATATATACCTAAGGGATTATATATCATATTGTATAATCCCTCCTCATAAAAGACTTACTAAACATAGATTTGTTAATTATATATACTGCATAATAAACTAAGCTTCCTATATTAATTTATTATCTTTTATATTTTGTAACATCTCTCATACTCTACAATATATTAATTAATATAATCAACATTTTCTCAATGCACATTATTTCTTAAAAGAAATAAACAGAAAATATTATCACCTTTCATGTTTATTTTTTATATAAAAAGCAGTAGTTGGTGACCTCCTGACTACTGCTTTTGTAAATAGAAAACAGAATTTATAAGTAAAATATATACAAGATCAGCAAATGCAAACTACGTCTACTCACTACAATATTATATTTATATCTAAGTAACGCCCATTACATATCATTTAATTTGCTATCACAACAATAGAGTTGCACTTCCCATCCTTCTAAGGGCGGATCTACTACATAATTTTCGTCAACATAACTTCTTATAAATTGCGCTGCTCTCTTCTCGGCATATTTTGCATTTAACACATTACCGTTATCATCCATTTCAATTACGTTAGCAAAGATTGCATATGCTTGTTCCATAGCACTTGGTTCTTCAAATATACACGAATAATCAATCCCCTCCAATAACGGATAACCTACAGTTCCATTTGCAATCCAAAATGAGAAAGTTCTTAATGCACCACTAAATGAATGACTTAATTTTTTCAAACAAATACCTCCTTCCTTATACATCATCAGCCTTTGCCATCAATATCAGGCAATAATATATTGGCGTAAAAGCCATTGTCCACTATTTTTATATTTGCATTGTATTTTTCCCAGATTCTTTTAGAAGCAATATTTTCTTCATTAATTTTAGCACTTAAATATCTTATTCCTTTTCCTTTAGCATAGTCTAATATTTTAGAGAAAACCTTGCTTGTATATCCATTTTTCCAATAATAACTTCCAATCCAGTACCCCACTTGAGCCTTGCTTTCTTTTAGATTTTGATGACTCAATGAAATTGTTCCTATAGCTCTACCATTTAGTACTATCGCAAATATTTCTGAATTGGTACTTGTAGCCCATTTATTATTATGATTAATAAATTCTTCTTTAGATATATTATGATCACTTGTTCCTAGCTCAGCTTGTAGCTTTTCATCATTGTTTAGTATTTCTAAAAGCTGAATTGCAAAATCATCGTCTATTTTTTTAAATACTATATTATCTGTCATAATCTAATATCTGCCTGCTTTCATTGTATTGTTCTAATTTAAACCTTTCAGAGAATTAATTCAGGTAAATCAAACTCTTAATTTAAATAAAAATATACAAAGTTCATTTACAACACATATAATTTATTTTTTAGCAAGAACATAAAACTATGCTAACACCAATAACATTCCACCACTTACCATCCATATTTGATATTGTGGCTATTATTCTTAGTTTATCACCTAAGAATTTAAAGTGAACATAAAACCATACCAGCCTCGAACCCGCATTTTTCAAGCATATTCTGAAGAATATATATTCTTCTATGGTAATATTCTAAAGAATGTATATTCTTTAGAATAAATATGGTAAAGAATATTAGAATATTCTCTTCCTAAAAACTTAATATCAATTAAGATATTTTGCTTCAAAATTAATTCCGCGTGTCAGCATAAGCGATGATGAATTATACTATTTCTTATTCATAATCCTCACTCATTTTTTCTCGATTTTTCTTTCGATAAAAGATATATATTGAATAAAATTCCTAGAGCTCCAATAACTCCTGATAGAATATAAATCAAACCGCTTGTTTTTTCCCATATGATGATTGAACTAATTATTATACATATAAATACACCCCATAAAACTGAAACGACTATGTTTATAATACTATTGTTCAAAGAATTTTTGTTAGACACAATAAGTCATCCTCTCCAAAATAATAGGATTGTCTAAAATTATTATGGTGCCAATATATAGATAAGCCAATTATAAGTTAGATTTATACTATGAAATATATCCCAACTAGAAATGGGTAATATACTTTTGTGGAATGTTTCATTGGTAATTTTGATGGATGTGATTCTTTGGCTATAAGTTGTTCAAAATGTGCTAGTTCAAAGCTTGTTCTTTGAGGCTAGCACTTTGGGTGCAACTTTATAGACTTAGAATCACCCATCAGAATTACCTAGAAACTGGAACAAAAGTATATTATTCATTTCGGCGAGTTATATGCATAAGTTCAGGTCTTAGTTGGGTTATCTATACCAAAATCATTAATATAAGTGTGACATTGTTTATAGGGCCAGCAATGAGAACCTAACTTATGCTACTCTCCTCCGAAATTCTCATAGTCCTATTTGCTCCATCTGACTTATGAAATTTTCACTGTAATGATTTAAATTAGAGCATGCCAGTATTTTTGCATGCCCTAAATATCTGGTTGCTTTTTCATATTTCAAATCCCGTCTTGTCCTCTTCTGTAATTTCTCTGATTACTTTACATGGTACACCTGCAGCAATTACATTGGCTGGAATGCTTTTTGTAATAACACTGCCAGAGCCTATAATTGTATTATCTCCAATTGTTACCCCTTGATTTATATTAACGCCTGCCCCAATCCATACATTATTGCCTATCTTTACAGGTTTTGCATAACAACCTCCTGCTACTCGTTCTTTTGCATACGTTGCATGATTAGATGTATAAATTCCAACTCTTGGACCAAACAAAACATTATCGCCTATGTTTATCCCTCCACCATCTAACATTACACAATCGAAATTGGCATAAAAATTATCTCCAATTGTAATATTAAAACCAAATTCACATCGAAATGTTGGTTCAAAGTGGACTCCTCTTCCAATACCTTTCAGTAACCTTTTTAATATTTCTTCTCTTTCATGCTGAGGCTTACCAAAACTATTATTATATTCATTTGTAAGAAATACAGTTTTTTCTCTTGCCTCAATCAATTCTGTTGTCAAATCATTATACATTTTACCAGATAAAATTAATTGTCTCTGTTCTTCTAAATTCATAATCCCCTCCAACCATACTTTATATATAAATAATCTTTGCTTGCCAATGCATTACCATTATAATCAAATTATATCATATATTGTTTATTTTTTATCATCCCTTGACGTTAATAATCAATTTGAGCTATACTAATTATGCAAAATGGACTGGTGGCAGCTAAAGCTGCTGCCTTTTTATTCTTTAAGAAATTATAATAGTATCAATTTTTTTGATATTGTGCCATTTGTGAATATAACTTATATAGCCATCTCTTCAAATGAGTTTGAAAAGAACTAAAAAAATAAAAGGTAAACTAAGTATTTCTACTTAATCTACCTTTATTGGTATTTTCTTATAATATAATAGATATGAGTATAACTTCATCAATAATTTAATATTTTTCAATTATATAATCTATATATGTTGCGATTAAATTTCTACCTTCTAGTCTTAATTAAATGCTTGGCTTACTAGAGTTTAAAATTTAAATTTATTATTGCAACATATATATTGTAAATATTACTTTAAATATTATTTTCTGACCTTAACATTTTTTATCTTCTGGTACATTAGTAGGATCTTCAATTAGAGTAGTGAAAAAATAATCATGCTGATGTCCATCTGCAACAGTTGTTCTGCCCTTTACTAAATGGATGTGTTTTCCACCTGGAAGATAAATAGCTGGGCCAGTAGTGTCACAAATCTCATGAAAATGATCTCCAAAAGTATCTGTAAGCTCGGCTACTTTATGAATATGAGTTTTCCCATATTTAATTGGAGGACCAGTAACGCCAGCAACACGATGATTGTGCAATTCACCTTCATCATCTTCTTCATAATCTGTACTTGATTCAAATTCATGATTATGATTTTTTATCTTATAATACTTTTCATCATATTCTTTTTTATCGTTATAATCACATTTATTTTTATCGTAATTATAATAATTGTTTCCCATTTTCTTTTCTCCTTCGTTATTCATCATGATTTATTAAATTAATAGTTTCCTAATTTTATATTATGCTAATTCACATAATTTGCTATTAATTTTACAAAAAAATAAAAGGTAAACTAAGTATTTCTACTTAATCTACCTTTAAACTAATTAAATGAGGCTATCACCTATATTATTTCCAGCTTGTCTATTTTTTTAGTAGATGTATTACTACAGCCTCATTATAAATAAAACTCATCAAGCCTCTCTTGAATTATATCTCAAATGTTATTCTTAATTATCAAATAATAAGCTAGCTAAATGCTTTGCTTGCTTCTCACCAAGCTTAAGCCCTTTGACACAATACAGACAGTAAGCGACCACTTTATCAGTAGTAATATTTTAGCAATGTTCACGCATCAACCTCTCTTGCTCCTCGCTTGTGCTAGGAATAAATTTTCCCTCTGCATTTTCAACAAATCGTTTCGGTGCCAACTTCAAATTTCGTTTTGGCGCTGGTGCATACAAAGATACTCCGCAAAACTGCGTTTTTTCATAGTTCTCATCTTGCTCCACAATGTTTACATTCATTTTCTTCAATAACCCATGGACAGCATCTTGCTCTGAACGGTTATCATAAGAGCGCCAACAATCTTGTAATGTCATTTTTTCATGTGAATAATCTAGGAACTTAAATTCTTCATCATTCAAAATAAGTTCCCAAAGTGAAATCATCTTCACTTCCTTCATAGTTTCCTGAAAAATATCTGCACAATTATGACAAACATATACCATTGTACTCTCCGCAGTAAACTTCTTATAATGTGGAGTAGCTCTCCAACGTGGCTGGATCTATAATAATATTTTCTTCACCTTCAAATATATCCATTCCATTAAAGAAATCTTGATAATATTTTTTATTATTCATGTATATTATTCCAAAATTATGTTAATAATTAAAATACGTTTCCTATTTTCAATAAATAAAGAGATAGCTTTATTATCATTCACATGATCTTCTGCTATCTCTTATTTTTGTTATTTAGTAAATTTACTAAACAATAAATATATTATTCTAACGGCAATTAATATTTCTTATACAATCTAAAGCTTTTTGCTTTGTATTTTCGCATGCTTCCTTTGCTCCCTGCTCGTATCCTTTACAGTATCCATCTTCACGTCCAGCTTCTACACCATCACAATACCCTTTATTGCGTCCTTGATTATACGCATCTTCCAATGCATCTTTTCCAGGGTAATCCATCCTTGGACAGCACTCGGCATCGTCGCTAAGAGTTCCTTCACAATTAATGGTATACATGATTCCAAGGTCATCACAGTCACAGCATTCTTTGTTACTCATTTTTTTCTCCTCCGTAATCAATAATAAAATTAAATATTTCTATTTAATGGTGTTAATTCATTTATATATTTTTTTTTCATAGCGCACATCATACTATCATTAAGTTATAGTACATAAGAATATCTTCACAATTCTATACTATGTATTAATTTAAGATTTGCCATAAAAGAAATAATGAAAATATCAATTATCTTACTAATTTTTATCACATTTTTATTGCCGGATAATATACTAATGGAGTGGATATATTTTCATTATTAATTCTTAATCTCATACTAATGTATGATAGAATATTGTGTTTCCTAAAAGACAAAAGCAGTAGTTAGGGCCTTCCTCTCTACTGCTTTACTAAGTTTTATCACGAGAAGTAATATATAAACATAAAAATAAGCAGTAGTCAGGTTGTTCCTTTCTACCGCTTATTTTATTAGAATTCTTCGTAAACTCTAGGGTCTTGATTAGTTGTACGACCATCTTCACGAGAAAGTCCAGAAATGATTTTCATTTCATCTTCTGATAATTCAAAATCAAAAATATTTAGATTATCTAATTGATGCTCTTTTGATGATGCTTTTGGAAGTGGAATAGCCCCTAATTGTATATGCCAACGTAAAATTACTTGTGAAATAGATTTTTTATGTGTTTCAGCAATTCCAGCAATTTTCTCATCTTGTAGCATACTATTACCTCTTCCAAGAGGACTCCAAGATTCTGTAAGTATACCATGTTCTTTGTTACAAGCACGTTGCTCTTCTTGATTAAAATAAGGATGAAGCTCAATTTGATTAATACTAGGAGTTACTCCAGTTTCCTTTATTAAAGTTATTAAGTGTTCAGGCATAAAATTGCAAACACCTATTGATCTAATTAAGCCTCTTTTCTTTAATTCAATCATTGCCTGCCAAGCTTCAACATATAAATTAATTCTTGGATTAGGCCAATGAATAAGATATAAATCATAATAATCTAATCCAGCTCTAAATAATGATTCTTCAACTGTATTAATAGCTTCTTTATATGAGTGATGACGACCAGGTAATTTAGAAGTAATTATAAGCTTTTCTCTTGAAACAGAGCATTTCCTTACTGCTTCTCCAACTGCGCCTTCATTTTCATAATTAAATGCTGAATCAATTAATCTGTACCCTAAATCAATTGCCTCTTTAATCCTATTAGCTCCGTCTATACCATTTAGACTGTATGTCCCAAAACCAATGCTTGGCACTTTAAGCCCATCATTTAATGAATATTCTGTAATGTTCTCTACCATAAATTATCAATCTCCTTTATGTTTCCAATATTCTCATAAAATTTAATAACAACGTTTACTATTACTTTATTTTAACGTTTACTTTATTATAGCATATCTTTGCTTTTTTACAAAAAAACGGAGGGCACAAAATTATTTTCACGCCCTTAAAACTATTATATATTAAGATATCCTCTGATAAAATATCTTTATTTAATTATTTCCATATCAAGCGTAATACTTTACAAGCACAGAACGCAATAAATCCTGCTATAATTGATACGATTATAACCTTAAAAACATTACCGCTTAATCCAATTTTATCAGTTAATGAAAATCCTATTCCTGTGCCAAAAAAGCCACCAATAGCTCCTCCTATTCCTCCAATATATCTTTCTTTTCATTCTTTCAAACTCAATCATTTCTTTCTATAATCTTCATATTATCTTTTAAATTAGTTTTGTCTACTTCAACTAACATAACCCATTTCCATGTACCATCAAAACCTTCTATTCCATCAACTTGCGCTACTGATGATTTTTTTAAGTTTACTGTTAAAGTATCATTGCCTACATTTATACTTTCAACACTATATCCTTGTACTGAACTAGTTTGAGAAGGTATTTGTAAGTATAAAATTGCCATTTCCTTATCAGGTGATTTCATTGGAATTTCTCTTGGTGTAAAATATCTATCTTTAAACCTTTGAAACTCTTCATTAGTCAACATTAGAATCGTATCTTGCTGAATAGTTTGTTCTTCATCAGTTTTACTAAATCCAATTACATTGGAATAAAATTCTTTAAATGCAACATTTTTATTGGTTGAGCATGCAATCAAAGATTGAAATATAATTATTGTAGTAAGGATTAAAAGAAAGACTCTTTTCATATTATACCTCCTCTCAAAATTTAAAAGGTTTTATAAAATTTAAAGCTAAACAGAATCAGGATAACTATATTTTAATTCTAAATTTGTATTATTAATAATAGTATCTAAAAACAGCTTCTTATCCTCCATTGAAGAAAGCGACGATAGAGGTATTACTAAACTTTCACCATTCATTGTAGGTATAAAAATATATTCTTCTAATAAATACAAACCTTTTATAGAATTCCAATTATGAATTTTCTCTGAAAATCTAGTATTAGTTTTTATTCCTTTTTCTATAAGGTTTAAATGTGTTGCTTCAAATGTATCTGTTAATTTATCTGTTCCATATATTCTTAGAAGTTTTCTTCTTAATGATCTGTCAAATATCTTTTTTCTAGAAAAGAAGAATATAATGTACATAATAATAATAGTTTCAATATATAAAATACTTCTAAGTAAAAGTATCAATCCAAGCAGTATAAAAGAAACAAGTCCAACATATGCACGAATTTGTTTTTTATAAATTTTTGTGTTAACAATATACTTCATATTAAAATTTATTAACTCATCCCTTGAAATTTTAAACTCTATCTCCATAATACCTCCTATTTTGTAGTTTATTCTAATCTTAAAGAGAAGCATTTATTGCTACTATTTAAAAATATGTTAATATCTAAGCAACTATAAACTTTTCTTCATTTTTATATAGGTTGCTTTACCGTATTTTCCACTTAATGTTCATATTATAAAAATATCACTTACACAAAATACATTAGCAATACATCATCTCAATTTTCATTAAGTACACATTTTAAGAATATTGCGAATTATTAGAACTTCAATTCTACTAATTAATTACATAAATGTTGGGTCCGCCCCATACCACGTTTGCACATCATTTTCATCAGTACAATCATTAATCCAAGCTATTCCAAAAACAAGTTCATGAGATTCAGTTGTTGATAATATGCTGTATCCTATTCCGTTTTCTAAATACCTACTGTCATAATCATAGTTACCAATTCTTTCTCCAGTATCAAAGTAACCAGTATCGCATTCTATTCCGATTGATAACTTTACCTTTCCTTGATAAAAAGCTTGGCATTCCAGTCTTTCTCCTGATTCAGGATAACATTTAACTTTGCTGTATTCCACGTCATCAATTACGCAACAAATCAAATGTGGTAAATTATCACTTTCATATTCTACTGCTATTCTATATCTGCCATCAACATTAGGAAATATAACTGAATCATTATCCAATTTTACAGCATTATATTCTATCTCAATATCATCGATATATATTTTAATAAAACCTAATGGTGTCTTCAAATTATTCATTAACATCACCTCACATGATTCGTATTTATTTACTATTCTGAACCAAATTTCTGTTCCATATAATGATTATTATAACATATATTTCAAAACACCACACAAGCCACTCATATAATAGCTCCCCCACAATTCTTTTACTAGAAATATAGCAGAAAAGTACAAAAAAAAAATAGAGGTCACAAGATTACTCTCATGCCCTTTAAACTATTTTATATCATAAAACCAACTTTCTAACGTATCTTTTAATTCTAAACATTTGCTCATAGGCAAATTTTGAGTTTCAACCCAAATTCCATTTTCATTTGAATTAGGTGTACATTTCTTTTAATTTCTAAAAATCATATTTAAAATTCTTCTTTACAAAATCAGCCATGGGGCTATCCTTATCTTTTCGTATATAATCTAAATCATCATCATAGAAATATAAATATGCTATACTCTTTTTTTCATCAGATGTTCCAATCATACCAAATGACTTTGGATATCTTGCTTCATAATTATCATTTCCCTCTACAACTTTAAAATCATAATTGTTTATTGAGAATTCATATTCAGGAATATAATATTTACTTTTATCAAAATCAGAAACAACTTTATGGTCTAAAAACTTATACTTTTCTGTTAATTTTTCTTTTTCTTTTTCATATGTTTCTTCATCATAGTTAACAACAAGCGTTATTGCATCTGTCTCAAATAATATTATTGAAAAATGATTATATTTATATGATATATCTTTATATTTAGGTAAATCCTCAATAGCAGGCATAAAGTTTTTCGCATTTGTATCAATCTTAGTTCCGCTATTAAGATACCTATTAATGTTTGTTGTATTTGACTTACTAAATCCAATAAAAATTAGTATTAAAACACTAATGATTATAAAAAAATATTTTTTCATTTTTAATCATTACCCCTAAAATGTATTTAATGCACATTTAATTACTATTCTAAACCAAATCTCCATTCCATATAATGATTATTATAACATATATTTCAAGATACCACATAAACTGCTCCTATAATAACTCTCTACAATTCTGTTACTAAGGACATATTAGAAAAGTACAAAAAAATAGAGGGCATAAGATTGCTCTCATGCCCTTTAAACTATTTTATATCACAAAACCAACTTCCTAACGTATCTTTTAATTCTAAACATTTGCTCATAGGCAAATTTTGAGTTTCAACCCAGATTCCATTTTCATTTGAATTAGCATAGATACGAATATCTTCAAAATATTCTTGCACATATTCCATGTCAACTCCAGCAAAACTTCCATCCCCTCTATATCCAATTGGAAGATAATTAGTTCTTACATATCCATTAGTTTTATTTAGTATTCCATCATTAAACTCATTCATATCGCAATCAGTATCTATACCATTTACACATCCTGTTTCCGAATATTGGTGCCCCACTCTATTAGCAAAGAAATTAGAATTTAATTTCCATGGAGTATTATTATAATTCGCCTCCCATAACGGATAGCCAGCAATTCTATCATCCAGGTTATCTGTAAAACTAGTATAAGTATAAATACCAATTTGCATCTTTGATATCTCTTTAAATTTAGCAATAAATCGTAATACAAAGTCCATTAATCCATCAAAATTACTTTCCACATCTAACATTGGAATTAGATCATTTGCTTTATCCTTTATAGCATTATAAAAACTATTAGCCTGAGTTTCTGGCTCACTAGTCCCAACTAAGAAATGATAAAATCCAGTTTTTAATCCTTCGCAATGTGCATTGGAATAATTAACCTCTAAACAGCGATCTTTGAATGTTGTACCTTCTGTAGCTTTAATGTAAACAGCTTCTATTCCTGAATATTTCACCTGTCCAAAATTTATGCTTCCATTATGATTACTTACGTCTATACCTTTCATATATACCATCCTTTCTACTACACTCCCTTTATTATTTATTTTTATATAATAAAAACACTTACTTTTTGATATGCTCCCTTTATAATAGTCAGTTAAAATAATAAACTTGACAGTATGAAGGGAACATATCATTTCCGTAAGTGTTTTTAGTTCATCTATTATTATAGATGATTTCAGTACTAATTTTTTATAGATATTATTTACGATTTCTAAAATTTTTCTATTACTTTTATTTTGCTCCAAGTGAATAATCTGTTAATTTGGAAATAATATCTTCAAAAACTCAAAGAGTCTACAATAAAATGCTGTAGACTTTTTGGGGTATTTTATATACATAAATATGGCTATTGATTATAATATTATTATATATGTTGCGATTCACAATGCACATTCCCTTTGAATTTTTCAATTTTACAACAAATATTTCCGAGGAAATATATTTCCAAAATCATTATGATATATACTTTTCCATCTTAGTGGCTGCCTGCTTTTCTAGCTGCTTGATCCTTTGATAAGATAGCTTTAATTTTTCCTGAACAACATAATATTTTCTATGTTCTATATGAACAATTTTTATAATGTCACTTTCTTCTTCAGTCAATATAGTAAGCGCATTTTCTATCCTTTTTAATTCTCTTTTCTTATTTGATTGCTCCCTATATAAAGCTTCTTTTCTTTCCATTAACTTTTCTGCTTGCTGTTCCACACTTGAAGTAATCTTATAAGTTTTTCCTGTTCTTTCTCCCATCTCTATTCCACTTATCCCTATGATTTCTTCCTCAAGCTCCTGAACTCTTATTTCTATATCTTGTATGTCTGCTAAAATTTCTCTATATCTTCTTACTTTATCTATTGTACTGTTCATATTAACCACCCCTAGTTTCTAAATTTCTAAAAATAAACAAAATTCATTTTGTATATAATAGGTCTCCACATTGAAAATTTGATATATATATGTTGCAATTCACATTTCACAATTCACAATTACAGCTAAAATTCTTTTAATATTTTTAGAATTATGCTGAAGAATTATTTTGGCAATATATATATCATAAACAGAGAAATTTGGTACATGTTTGTAACCTCAAAGTTCATACTATTAAGTAGGCATTTTAAAATAAGCTGCTTAGATTCTTAATGAGAAGTTGTTCCACTTACTGCTTGTCACATTGAAAGTGGAACATGCAGTAATAAGTGCAACCTTCAATTTAGAACATTTCAGCGAAATTTTCATAGTCCTATAGAACAAATATGTATTCAATTTCTACTGAGATTTATATAAATTTGATTTTGAACATTATATTATTTCAACATGTATAGCTAGATGAATTTAGCTCAAAAGAAATGGGGAATGATGCCACAATTTTGGTTATTAAAAACCATTACAATGATGCATTTATATGTTATGATTTAATTGTAATCATTCCCAATTCCTTGTTTGCAGAGTGATATATTCATATATATCACTCCTCCTTACTCATTAGCCTTCTTACTCACTAATCTTCCAAAGTTTCCTTATACCTCTCCGCAAAATAGATCTCAATTTAATCAATTTTTATATTTACACTATGATTTATCATTTTCTACTGGTATGAAGTTTGCATCTAACCTAAACATTAATAAATAAAATCACCATGTAAGTCTCTTTTATAGACTATTAAGTTCAGCTCTAAGCCACTTTAATTTATTCTTTATCAATTCTATTTCTATTCTTAAATTATCTATTCCATCTAAGCATGTAAAATAAGCATTTTCTGCTACATCTCTTTGAAGTCTTAATTCTGCAACCTCTTTATTTCCTTTGACTAATTCCATTATTAAGGTAGCTGGATATTTATCTTCCCTAAGTTTTAATATTTCTTCGGCTTGTTTTACTTTATATTCTTTCTCTGCTTGAGCCTTTTTAAGCCCCAAAGTTTTTAATTGTGTATTACTCCTGTTTAATGCTATGATGCATGTATTTAATCTTTGTATAATTCCTTTTGAATCCATATTATTTCTCCCCTCAACTTTATTAATTAAAACTTTATTCTTGATATTTTCATCATTTTTACTTGTTTCATTATTTTCATAATTTAATGCATTAATTTCTTTTATTAGAGCAAAATCATTTTCGCACTCTAAATCTTTGTTTTCATCTTCATATCTACATTCATCTTTCAAAACCTCTCCCCCCATCAACTCAGCACTTTTCTTCTTTAAGATTTTATTTATCTTATCTCCAAATTCAGCATGTTTTTTAAAAATTATTTTTCCTGGCATATTGCTGCTTTTTAAGCATATGCACCAATGTATATTGGACATATTCTCACCTCAGTCTATAATTATTTTCTGTGCCTTGAATCTCAACTATAAAATCCTTGGTCATTTCATATATTCTACTTCCTATTGCTTCATCAAAATTTAGCAGTCTTTCAACTGTGAACTCACTTGAAACAATAACTGGCAAGTGATTAAAATACCTATAATTTATCAGTTCAAACATTATATTTACATCTGTTTCATTAACTTTTCCTTTATATAAATCATCAATTAATAGAATTTCAGAGGTTTGATATTTGCTTAAGGTCTTTTTATAATATTCTTTGTCTAGGATATTTTGTTTAAGACTTGTAATTACATCTCTGTAAGGCATGTAAACAACTTTTATATTATTTTTCAAAAAGTTATTTGCAAGAGCTAAGGCAATATGAGTCTTTCCGCTTCCTGGATTACCACAAAGTAGAATTGAATTTTTCCTATTTGATCTTATCTCATCAAAACTCATGTAATACTCTGTTGCAATAAATTTCATTTTTTTAGAAGTTCTTGACCATTCTTCAAAATTGCTAAAGGTCTTTTCTAAATTTTCTGGGTTTATCCCACTATTCTTCCATAACCTTTTGACATTTTCAATCTCTAAGCACGAACATGGTGTCATCAGTGGCTGTGCATGAAACTGAGCTTTTATAATATAACCTGTATCTTTACATTTTTCACATTTAAAATGGCCTGTCTCTTGCGCAGCCTGCACCTTCTTTTGGTTTCCGTTCTGGGATTTTGATATTGAATTTTCTCTCACCTGATTTAATATTCTTTGAAGTGCGTCCATAAATATACTTTTCCTCCTTCAATGGATATAATCCCTGCCAACAATGCTCTATGCTGTTTTCTAAAATTTTAATTTGTATTTCTTCGTCTTGAGATAAATCTTTTAGTTTATTCAATAATATTTTTAATCCCTTATCTGTTATTGGCTTTTTAATTCTTTCTCTCATTTTTATAAATTCTAATATACTTTCAATTAGCAGCTTATTTTCGGTAAATTCTTCTACAAACACATTATTCTTATGATTATTATAGTTTTTATTATTCTTGTTAGTTGTTAGCTCTTTGTCAGCTGTTTGTGAGATACTTGTTAATTCACTGTTAGAATGCCTGCTATTTTTCTCTTGCTTTCCTTGGTAAAGTTCCCAGTTTACTATCTTTATAAGTCTTCCAGTCGTTGTTACCTCTTGTGTTAAAAAATCATATCTTTCAAATTTTTTAAGGGCAGTTCTTACATTTTGAAGTGATATACCATCACCACTTTTCTTAACTATTCCCTCTAATGAAGTTACAAATTGACCTGCTTCTGCTTTAAACTTTGTTCCTTTCCATTCCCACTCTCTTTTTTCATGATTTGCCATACTTAGAATCGTAATCAATATAACCTTCTGCTCTAAAGTTGAATTTAACCAAATAGCCTTTTCAAATAAAACTCTATGAATCTTAAACCAGCCCTCGCTCATCTTATCAACTCCTATACCATCTTATAGCTTTCGTATTTTATATATCATCTTACATCTACTTCTCTTCCCTTATCACACATCCAAAAGGAATCATATTCATATGTGGCACATTTTAAACCTTCTAACTCTTCGTTATCTTCCTCGTAATCAAAGCTCTTTAATTCAATAGAATCTGCTCTGCATACTCCATCTTTATAATTTTTACAGGTTCTCCAGTTACACTTAATTAACAATTTGAATTCCCCCTGACATAAAATATCTATCTCGATAACTTTTGTTTTTCGCCTCTTCATAATGCACTCATAAATTTTTATGCATCTTTTATTGTCTACCCTGTTATCTTTAAATCTCTAAATATGTCATCTGTTGAGCATTTATAAATATCTGCAAGTCTTTTTATCAGTGCTGGCGATGGTCTTGTCCATCCTTGCTCTAACTTATAAAATGTACTTTTACTTATTTTTAATGCTTCTATAACCTCCTCACTATCAAGACCAGAGTTTAATCTCCTTAATCTTATTGGTGTTAATTTCATATATTCTCCCCCATTCAATCGACGGTACTGTCAAAGTTTTTTATCTAACTAAGGCAGCAACCCTTTAATTTTTCTTATTTTTTATATAAATAACTTGCCACCCCCAAAAAGTTAAGATATTTTATACTTGCAAAACAAAAACACTGAACTAAAAAAGGAGGCAAGCTATTACCATGATTAATAAGTTTCTTCTTGAAACTGTAATTTATCTTATTGAAATTATAAAGTATCTCATGACTTTGCTGGTTGGCAAAAACTTGCTTAAAAGCATTTCGGACGAACCTGTTAAGAAAGAATACCGAAAGCTTCAAGTAGATGATCAACCAATCTTTGATGTTCCCGAAAAACTTAACTATAAGCTTCTAATAGCTGAATATGAGTTTAAGCACGGCAAAGAATTTGCTCCTGTGAAACCTCGCAAAAACAAAGCGTTAGCTCCTAAGGATGTTATCTGTCCTAAGTGTGGTGCTCCACATACCTATCTTTACGATAATAACGGAGGCCGAGGACAATATCTTTGCAAAGTCTGTGATACCACATTCAATCCTAAAAATTACTATCAGAAATCCATAGTGTTAAGATGTCCTCACTGCAGTAAAACACTTGAAAGAATCAAGGCGCGTAAGGATTTCTACGTTTATAAGTGTAAGAATGATAATTGCTCTTTTTACCAAAATAATCTTAAATCAATGACAAAATCTGAAAAACAAGATTTTAAGAAGAATCCTGGTAAGTTCAAAGTTAGATACATATTTAGAGATTTCACTTTTGACTTTAAGCCACTTTCTAAAGAAAGTCCGGTAAAATCAAAGGTTTCTCTTCCAAACATTATGATTTCTTCTTACACCTTAGGACTCATTCTAACTTACTACGTTAACTACGGTTTATCTTCCAGAAAGACAGCTGCATTGCTTAAAGATATTCATGATATTAAAATATCTCATCAAGCAATTTTAAACTATGTTAATGCCGTTTCAATTGTAGTTAAGCCATTTATAGATAACTACGATTATAAACTTTCTGACTCTTTCTGCGGCGATGAAACCTACATAAAAGTTAACGGTAAGTGGAACTATATTTTCTTCTTTTTTGATGCTGTTAAAAAGATTATTCTATCTTACAGAGTATCACCACATAGAGATACCGAAACGGCTGTAAAAGCCATCGATGATGTTCTAAGTAAGTTAAAAGAAATACCTGAAGATCTTAATCTTATAACTGATGGTAACCCTATATATCTTCTTGCACAGCACTTCTTTGCAAGCCATAGTATAAAATTCGATGTTACTCAAGTTATAGGCTTAACCAATAAAGATGAAGTTTCAAAAGAATATAGGCCATTGAAGCAAATTATTGAACGTCTTAACCGAACCTTTAAAGGCAATTATAGAGCTACTACTGGCTTCGGAAGTCCTAACGGGTCGGTTGCATTTGTAACTATGTTTGTGGCATACTTTAACTTTCTAAGACCACATTCTGCCCTTGAAGGCAAAACTCCTGTAATCCTTGAAGAGTTAGAGTCAATGTCCAACATGCCTACTAGATGGTGCAAATTTATTGAACTATCTCAAGACTTTGTTCTAAATAACTGTACAATAACTGCCTAATGATCTAAAGCAGTTGGTGAAACGCACCCTTGACACGCCCACAAAGATAAATGGTAAAATATCTCAATAGGCGGGTCTATTAGTCATGTTCAAAATTATCATTCACCCGTCCTTAACTGCCTAAGACCATTTATCTTTAGGTGTGTCAAGGGCAACTAGCAAACATAATTTAACATTAAATGGTAGTTGGATTGATTTTTCATATATTTTTTACACTACCTAAATTTATCTTTCGTAAATGTGCTTAATTAAGCTTATCAACACTCTTTTAGTCCTTCTTCCCTCCTCCTATAAATCAAAGTAACTTTTTATCTGTACTTCTAAGGAATTGTACTGATAAACAGATTTGATTAATTTTATTATAATTCTATATAACAAAAAACTATTCAAACGAATAGTCATGGAATATTGCTTTATCTCGTTTCATTTAGTAAATAATATACATATTCCTATAAATTTATCACCTATAGGGTTGCATACCATAATTTCTTATAGTTTTTCTTCATCTTTTAACATAATTATATCATAGTGCCATATGCCGTACAATTCATAACATACAAGGATTGTATTCCTTATATAGGTTTTATATGAATATTATTCATATAAATACATTACTATCAAAATAATTTCATAAACTTCAAAGTAGCTTGTTAATTTTTTTCATCAGAATACATTAAATTTTCTATGACTATTAAAATTTTTTCTATCATACTTTATTGATACTTTCACCCTCGTCACCACTCCCTAATATGTGAAAAAGAGAGTCACCTCATTTTATTGCAAAATAAAAACAGGTGATTTGATTAAAACCACCTGCTTTTATGTTAAATATCGGCAATAATAAGCCAATTATATTTAATTTTAAATACTTTATTACTAATTTTTCCCCTTTGATATCATAGGAATCCAAATATCACTCTTATATTCTTGCAAAGAACTATCTTCTTATGTATACAATCGAGTTCCAGCATGTTAATATTGATTTTCGAAATACGTTTAATTTGTAACATTCATCTCTGTGAATGATTCTAAAACATAATTAGTATTATCTATAGTTGTGACAATTAACTTATCAGTTGAGCTTTTAACTTTAGCAACAGTACCTGTTAGTATAGATAAACAATCCTCCACTAAAATCGGAATATCATTCACTACTACCAACTCCATATTATCACACTTTTCCTTCATCCAATTATTTAAGATAGATTCTCCTTCAGATGAATTACAACCTGCCTCCATTAAATATTCTCCTCTCATATCCTTTTAAATATATCTTATTTTTTGAATCTTCATTTAGTCTTTATTATTTAATTATCGTACAATAATATTATTGTTTTAATATTATTATCAGAATATTTTTGATAAATTTCAATAATAAAACTTTTACACCTAATTATTTGACACTATTTTAACATATTACTTCATATGTTACAAGAAAATTAAATTGATAATATATATTCTATATATGTAAATAAGTAACATAGAAAAACTCAACTTAATAAGATTATTTCTTATTAACGACTTTCTTCCCGCTTGTTCTAGATTATATACAACATAAAAACTAAATTAAAGCAATAAAAGCTAGGTTCATGCATTCTTTTATAACATATGAAATAAGCTTATCGTTTATTATTAAATTTATTTACTAATTGAAACTCATATTTCTTTACTTTATAACCTGAGAAATGAACAAACAAGTATTAAGTTCAATATAGCTGCTTCAACTGCTGTATGTTTAATGAATAGTAGATAACTAACTCAATGCCATATTAAGTTAATAAAATGGTTGAACAATTATGGTTATTATTTAAGAGATTTCAAATTGTACATGAATCATAAATTTATTTGAAATCAATATATAAAAACTTCCTTATTACCAATTTAATTAGTATATTTAATAAGACAAAAAAAGATAGCTATTACAGCTATCTTTAATACTTACCTCGCAACGTCCTACTCTGCCACACAGTCTCCCATGCAGTACCATCGGCGCTATAGACCTTAACTTTCCTGTTCGGAATGGGAAGGAGTGTTACCTCTATGCCATCATCACGAGATGCATGTTTTTCCCAAATCTTCGATTTGGTTGAAAAACAGCACACCAACGAACGTATGTGAGTTAGTGTTTCCTTAGAAAAAAATAACCCAAGTTCATCGCTTATACTATTTTTTCAGCAATTATATTAAATAATTACTACTTAAAAGAACCTTGTTCTTTCAAAATTGCACATAAGTGAGAGTCCAAATTTTATATTTGGATACTCGAACTTACTCAGCGAACGCCAGTGAGTCGAGCTTCCTCTATTAATGTATATTACAACTTGATTATATTGGTCAAGCCCTCGACCTATTAGTATCAGTCAGCTAAATATGTCACCATACTTACACCTCTGACCTATCAACCTTGTAGTCTTCAAGGGGTCTTACTAGCTTATGCTATGGGAAATCTCATCTTGAGGTGGGCTTCACACTTAGATGCTTTCAGCGTTTATCCCTTCCCGACTTAGCTACCCAGCTATGCTTCTGGCGAAACAACTGGTACACCATAGGTCAGTCCATCCCGGTCCTCTCGTACTAAGGACAGCTCCTCTCAAATTTCCTACGCCCGCGACGGATAGGGACCGAACTGTCTCACGACGTTCTGAACCCAGCTCGCGTGCCGCTTTAATGGGCGAACAGCCCAACCCTTGGGACCTACTTCAGCCCCAGGATGCGACGAGCCGACATCGAGGTGCCAAACCTCCCCGTCGATGTGAACTCTTGGGGGAGATCAGCCTGTTATCCCCGAGGTAGCTTTTATCCGTTGAGCGATGGCCCTCCCACGAGGTACCACCGGATCACTAAGCCCGACTTTCGTCCCTGCTCCACTTGTAGGTGTCGCAGTCAGGCTCCCTTCTGCCTTTACACTCTTCGAACGATTTCCGACCGTTCTGAGGGAACCTTTGGGCGCCTCCGTTACATTTTAGGAGGCGACCGCCCCAGTCAAACTGCCCACCTAACAATGTCCTGTCACCAGTTTCATGGCATCCAGTTAGAACTTCAATACTATCAGGGTGGTATCCCAACAACGACTCCACCAAGGCTGACGCCCTAGTTTCCCAGTCTCCCACCTATCCTGTACAGACAATACCGAAATTCAATGCTAAGCTACAGTAAAGCTCTACGGGGTCTTTCCGTCCAATCGCGGGTAGCGAGCATCTTCACTCGCACTACAACTTCGCCGGATTTGCAGTTGAGACAGTGCACAAGTCATTACGCCATTCGTGCGGGTCAGAACTTACCTGACAAGGAATTTCGCTACCTTAGGACCGTTATAGTTACGGCCGCCGTTTACTGGGGCTTAAGTTCACACCTTCGCGATATTTCGCTAAGTGTTCCCCTTAACCTTCCAGCACCGGGCAGGCGTCAGCCCCTATACATCAGCTTTCGCTTTAGCAGAGACCTGTGTTTTTGTTAAACAGTTGCTTGTGCCTATTCTCTGCGGCCTGATTTCTCAGGCACCCCTTCTCCCGAAGTTACGGGGTCAATTTGCCTAGTTCCTTAACTGCAATTCTTCCGTCGGCCTTAGGATTCTCTCCTCATCTACCTGTGTCGGTTTGCGGTACGGGCACTACTTCTCTCTCTAGATGCTTTTCTTGGAAGCATGGAATCAGATACTTCGGTTCCGTAGAACCTTCCCCATCACGCCTCAGAATTGTTGGAACGGATTTGCCAATCCCAACTCCCTAAACGCTTAGACTAGCATCCAATAGCTAGCACATCCTATCCTTCTCCGTCACACCATCGATAATAACGATTATAGTGGTATTGGAATATCAACCAATTGTCCATCGACTACGCCTTTCGGCCTCGCCTTAGGTCCCGACTAACCCTGAGAAGACAAACTTTACTCAGGAAACCTTAGATATTCGGCCTGTAGGATTCTCGCCTACATCTCGCTACTAATGCCAACATTCTCACTCGTAATCAGTCCACCGCTCCTTACGGTACGACTTCAGCCCGATTACGACGCTCCTCTACCGCTCACGTAAAACGTGAACCCGTAGCTTCGGTGGTAAGTTTGAGCCCCGGACATTTTCGGCGCAGGATCTCTTGACTAGTGAGCTATTACGCACTCTTTTAATGAGTGGCTGCTTCTAAGCCAACATCCTAGTTGTCTTAGAAATCCCACATCCTTTTCCACTTAACTTACACTTTGGGACCTTAGCTGACGATCTGGGCTGTTTCCCTTTTGACCATGGAACTTATCTTTCATAGTCTGACTGCCGGACTGATAGTATGTGGCATTCGGAGTTTGATAAGGTTCGGTAAGCGCTATGCCCCCTAGCCTATTCAGTGCTCTACCTCCACTACTCACATTTTCCGACGCTAGCCCTAAAGCTATTTCGAGGAGAACCAGCTATATCCGAGTTCGATTGGAATTTCTCCGCTATCCACAGCTCATCCCATGCTTTTTCAACAGCAACGTGGTTCGGTCCTCCACGAGGTTTTACCCTCGCTTCAACCTGGCCATGGATAGGTCACCCGGTTTCGGGTCTACAGCATGCAACTAGTCGCCCTATTAAGACTCGGTTTCCCTTCGGCTCCGTACCTTAAGTACTTAACCTCGCTACATACCGTAACTCGTTGGCTCGTTCTACAAAAAGCACATCATCACACACATAAGGTGCTCTGATCGGTTGTAGGCACATGGTTTCAGGTTCTATTTCACTCCCCTCCCGGGGTTCTTTTCACCTTTCCCTCACGGTACTGCTTCACTATCGGTCATCAGGTAGTATTTAGCCTTGGGAGGTGGTCCTCCCTGCTTCCCACAAGGTTTCACGTGTCTCGTGGTACTCTGGTGCAGAACTGATTATCAT